>CADCOP010000286.1 GCA_902803065.1 uncultured Lachnospiraceae bacterium
AAGGCCGCTCCGGACGATTTCCCGGATCTTTTACCGGAACCGTATATTGTGTTGTGATGATCCTGTTTTTCTCAAAGAGTCTCATGTATAGACACTCCTTTTTCGCCGTTAATCTGTTTTTGCAGTGCAGCCCGCATGAGCTTTTACAATAAGGGAGCTTGTCCCCTTGGTGCACTTTATTACAGCATTGGAGCCAGCAGCCGCAGCAGGCTCTGCAGGAGCCTGACGATCCGCTTTTCTGAAATGCAGGCTTCCAGGTTGATCTCCTTGCTCAGCCCGATCGTGTTCTTAAGATCCTCCCGGACCTGGGCAACCGCGGAAGAACGATACATCCAGACGCCGCATTCAAAGTGCATATACAGGCTGCGGAAATCCAGGTTGACGGTTCCGACCGTGGCGATCTCATCGTCGCACACAAAGCACTTGGCATGCAAAAAGCCCGGCATATATTCATAGATGTGGACTCCGGCTTCGATCAGCTGCGCATAGTAGGACCTGCTCAGCTGAAAGATGGCTCTTTTGTCCGGAATACCGGGTGTGACGATCCGCACATCAACGCCGCTCTTTGCTGCAAGGCAGAGGGCGGTCATCATCTGCTCATCTATGATCAGATAGGGCGTGAAGATGTGCACATACCTCTGAGCGTTATTAATAATATGAAGATATACGTTCTCTCCTACGGTCTCATCGTCCAGGGGACTGTCCCCGTAAGGCTGCACAAAGCCATCTTCTTCAAAGGCTTCCGCATGCCAGATGTCCGTATGGTATTTTTTCAGCGTCTCCATGCGCAGGTCGTCCATCGTGCCGGTGACGGCAGACCACATCTGCAGGAACATGACGGTGAAATTCCAGACCGCCTCCCCGTGCAGCATGATGCCCGTATCCTTCCAGTGGCCGAAGCGCTGTTTGCGATTGATGTACTCATCCGCCAGATTGATCCCGCCGGTGAAGCCGGTGTGTCCGTCAATGACCATGATCTTGCGGTGGTCCCGGTTATTTAAGATCACCGAAATGATGGGACGGAAGGGATTGAACACCTCGCATTTGATGCCTCTCTCCCGCAGTTCCTTGTAAAACTTGGCCGGGAGCGTGCCTACGCATCCCACGTCGTCATAAATGATGCGCACATCCAGACCTTCATGGGCCTTCCGCTCAAGGATCTTCAGGATCGTTCCCCACATCTCTCCGTTGTCGATGATGAAGTATTCCATGAAGATGAAATGCCTGGCTTTCTCCAGCTCTTCGATCATGACCTTGTAAAGGTCATCTCCCTCAGGGAAGTACAAAGTCTCCGTACTGCGGTAGACCGGGCAGTCCGCATAATCCCGCAGATACCTGGACTGTCTGGCTGCATCCGGATCAGCTTCCTCTATGGCTGCTCGATCTTCAGGGTCCTCCGGACGGGCTCCCTCGGACATTCTTCGGACTGCTCTGAACTGTTCTCTGGTCTTTTTAGCGACCCTGGAGTTGCCGAACATCAGATAAATGGCAAAGCCCACCAGCGGCAGGGCCAGGATCAGAAGCGTCCAGGCCAGCTTATAAGAGGAACTGACTCTTCTGTTAAGGATCACAAGGACGATCAGCAGGGAAAGGCCGCGGACCACACCGGCAAAATACGGATAGCGAAATCCCAGCACCGTGATGAAGGCCGCGAACCAGAGGATCTGCAGAAGGATCGAAAGGATAACCAGGAAGGGACGGCCAAGCACCTTCTTTAAGATTTTGTAAAGTCTAGTCAGGAACAAACCCAGTCCTCCAATATAGCAGCTGCATCCTGCATCAGGCAAATAAAATCCCCGGTCAAACTAAGACCGGGGACCGATACACGTCAATTGTATTTACGTTTACGAGCAGCTTCAGACTTTTTCTTGCGTCTTACGCTGGGCTTCTCATAATGTTCTCTTTTGCGGATCTCCTGCTGAATACCGGCCTTTGCGCAATTTCTCTTGAAACGACGAAGCGCGCTATCCAGATTTTCGCCTTCTTTAACGATCACATTTGACATTGTCTCACACCTAACCTCCCTCCAGCTGTATATTGTGCGAAAACAACTGTCTGGTGTTCTATAGCACTCCGTTATTATTACACAAATTCATTTTTCCGTCAACAACTTTTTCCCGCTATTTGTCGGCAGGGGTAAACCCGGACCTGAAGGCCGGACTGATGGTGGATCGCCATGAGGACCATGTCTGGCGGCAGACAGTGCTCTGAAGAGGGGCCCCTATTTTCTAGGCGTTTCAGTCCTGTCCACTTGGGCCGGCTTGAGTCGAGGAAAAATCTTGATGATTTTTCCTCTCCCTGCGCCTAAAATTCGCCGGTTTTGAGAACCGCGGATTTTACCCGCGTTCCCAGTCCTGACACGCCAAGAAAATGAGGGGAC
>CADCOP010000287.1 GCA_902803065.1 uncultured Lachnospiraceae bacterium
GGTACCTGCCAGCGTACCCAGTCCCCAGACATAGGTAGCGATCAGAGCGATGACCAGCGTGGGCAGTGTCCGGACAAGACTGAAAAAGACCCTAGTCACTGAAACCACTGCTTTATTCTTAACTACGTTTGTGGATGCCAGCATAGCAAAGGGAATGGACAGGACAGCGCCGACCACCGATCCCAGAAGAGACATCTTGATCGTATCAAACAGCGGCCCCCAGATCTTGTTCATATAACTCCACTTCGGCGGGAACATATCGCGGAGCATATTGAAGAACTGGCCGCCCCGTTCCGCAAGTGTCCTGAAATTAAAACCGGTGATCTTCACTGAAAGTGCCGTCATGGCAAGCAGCACCAGAATCACGACCGGAAGGCGGCTGGCCTTCTGTTCAACTGACTTGCCGTTATCCAGGGTGAAGGTCTTCGGCCTGAATATCTTATCGTAGATGGTCATTTGCCTCCTCCTTGTATTCTCCCTGGTAGATGGTCTGCAGGACTTCATCCGTCACCTTGTCAGCAGGGCCATCATAAACGATCTCACCGGCGCGGATACCGATGACTCTTGTCGCGTACTGCAGAGCCAGATCCACATGATGGATGTTGATCAGAATCGTGATGTTCATTTTTTCATTGATACGCTTGAAGTCGTCCATGACCTGCCTTGCCATGATCGGGTCAAGGGACGCAACCGGCTCATCTGCCAGGATGATCTCCGGATCCTGGGCAAGCGTTCTTGCAAGGGCAACTCTCTGCTGCTGTCCGCCGGACAGCTGATCCGCGCGGACAAAAGCCTTACGGAGAATATCTACCTTATCAAGACATTCCAGCGCCTTCATCTTCTCTTCTTTCGTATAGATACCGAACAGCGCCCTCAAAAACGGCATATCCGGAACAAAGGCGGTCATAACATTTTTGATGACAGTCGTTCTCGTGATCAGGTTGAACGACTGGAAGATCATGCCGATCCTTCTGCGGAAGGAACGCAGGGATGCGCCCTGCAGGCTCATTACGTCCACGCCGTCCACCGTAAGTTCACCCTCGGTGATATCATGCATGCGGTTGATCGTCCGGATCAGCGTGGATTTTCCTGCGCCTGAAAGGCCGATGATAGCGACAAATTCTCCCTGGTCAATGGTCAGATTTACATTTTTCAGGCCCTGAAACCCATTGGGATACTTCTTTCCGACATTCTTAAAGACAATCATATTCTTTTCCCCGTATTCAATCCCCGGGCAGGAACGCTTCACATCCGGAATACGGCTCTGCCCGAAAAAAGGGAGGTTTTCCGCCGGAATACCTCCCTTACTGTTATGTCACTGTTTCAAGATCACGTCAGATCTCACAAGACGTCAGGAATCAGCCAGCCATCTCCTGGATCATCTTCTGTGCTGCGCGCTCAGAATCGTAATCCTCGGATTTAGCTTCCTGATAGCCGTTATGAGAATAAATAGCGATGACTTCCTTGCCTTCATCTGTCTCACCGATGTTGATGAATGCCTGTGTGATTGCTGCTTTCAGGTTCTCATCCTGCATGTTCGGGGAAACTGTGGAAACGCTGATGGTGTCATTGTAGATACCCGGTGTTACGCCGATGACATCCGTATCATCCCAGATGGATGTTTCCATGCCGTACTCTTCGTTCCACTTGTCTACATAGTCACGGCGTCCGTCTGCATATACGCACAGAACATCGACCTGGCCGGAAGCCAGACGTGCGAACGCTGTACCGTAGGAATCAGACAGTGCTGCATGGGAAAGCTCGGTGATGTTGTGTCCGTAATGCTCGGAGAGCCACAGGGACGGATAAATGTATCCGGCCGGAGATGTGGAACTCATAACGCTCCAGTTCGCGCTGTCAAGATCTTCCCATGTAAGCTCTTCGCCTGCATTGACCTTATCAGCAAGCTCGCGTCCTTTTTCGGACGGGCCGGCGATCATCAGAGCGCGGTAGAAAGTAACCTGTTTGTCAGATGCTTCTGTCGGCTTCTGATCATTCCAGTCCTTTGGGCTGTCAGAGTCAATGGACAGACCGTTTCTTGTTGCTGTAAGGATAACCTCACATCCGTCGTCATAAAGTACATAGGTACCGCCCGGGATCACGCCGATGTCAACGGTACCGGAAACAAGTGCCTGGCCTACTGCGTCAAAGCTTGTTCCAACGGAGATCTCAACTGCGCCGACGTCATAACCCAGCTCGGAAAGCTCTGCCTGAAGCATTCCTTCAAGGGGTTCTGTAGCTGTAATGATCTCATCCGGCTCACGGGACGGAACGAACTGAACCGTAAGCTTATCGACCTTCGTGTTCTCAGCCATGACTGTTGTTGAAGCAAGGACGCCAAATACCAATGCTGCTGCGACTAATGCTGCTTTTTTCATCTGATCCTCCATATATTCTTAATGCTAAATTAATGTAATTGCGCATCCATTATAATTGAATTTACCTCTCATGACAAGAAGAAATCCTAATGATTCTGTTTCTGTTCAAAGCCTGTTCACAAC
>CADCOP010000288.1 GCA_902803065.1 uncultured Lachnospiraceae bacterium
AAACAATGCAGGAGGTTACAGCTTTGTAAAGTCCGGCGCCAACGGCAGGCTTCTTCGCTATAACTTTGACGGGTCAGACAGACCCGGACGCTATATTTACATCAGGGATAATGACGACGGCGATTTCTGGTCGGCTTCCTGGCAGCCTGTCGGGAAGGATCTGTCCGCGTACAGAACGCAGTGCAGGCATGGATTAGGGTATTCCCGTTTTGAAACAGAGTACAGTGGCATCCGGACCGAAGCCGTGTACTATGTTCCGCAGGGGGAGACCTATGAGGTTTGGTCGCTTCAGGTCAGCAACGATTCGGACAGGGAGAGATCCGTCACAGTGACCGGATACGCCGAGTTCACGAACAACAGCAATTATGAGCAGGACCTGGTCAACCTGCAGTATTCAAGATACATCTCACGCACTGTATTCCGCGGTGACCGCATAGCACAGCTGATCCACGGGAATCTTGCCAGGCAGGAAGGAGATGAGAAGGCCCCGGTTTCATCATCCGATTCTGATGCCCTGGAAGAGCGGGTCTTTGCTCTCGCCGGAGCAGCGGTTTCATCTTACTGCGGCGATAAGGAAGCGTTCCTGGGACAGTATCATTCCTATGGGGATCCCCGGGGAATTGCCTGTGGAGACCTTGGAAATGTACTGAACTATAATGAGTACAGCTGCGGCGCTCTTTCCTGCGTGATGTCCCTGAAACCGGGCGAGAGCAGAACGGTTGCTTTTCTGCTTGGAAGAAAAACCGATGAGGAGATCAGCAGCATCATTTCGAAATATATCGATCCGAAAAAACAGACGCAGGCTGAGCTGAAGGAGCTGAGCGATGAATGGAATGAGAAACTTTCAGCGTTCCATGTCCGGACACCTGATCCTTCCTTTAATACGATGATTAATACCTGGAACGCGTACAACTGCTTTATGACCTTCATCTGGTCCAGGGCGGCCTCCTTTACCTACTGCGGACTGCGCAACGGCTACGGTTACCGTGATACGGTGCAGGATATCCAGGGGATCATTCATCTGGCGCCGGACATGGCGAAAGATAAGATCGAGTTCATGCTCTCGGCGCAGGCTTCCTGCGGCGGCGGGCTTCCTCTCGTGAAATTCACGCACAATGCCGGTCATGAGGATACACCGGATGATCCGTCCTATGTGAAGGAAACAGGCCATCCCGCATACCGCGCCGATGATGCCCTGTGGCTTTTCCCGACGATCTATAAATATATCGCGGAGACGGGGGATACGCAGTTTCTGCGCAAAGCCGTGCTCTATGCCGACAAGGGAGAGGATACGGTCTATGATCATCTGAAGAGAGCCATCGACTTCTCCCTGAATCATCTGGGGCCTCACGGAATGCCCGCCGGGCTGTACGCCGACTGGAATGACTGCCTGCGCCTTGGGAAGGATGGGGAGTCGAGCTTTGTCGCGTTCCAGTATTATTACGCGATGACGGTCATGAAAAGCTTTGCCAGGGAGATGGAAGATGCGGACTACGGCGCTTTTCTCGATCAGGAACAGGAGAAGTTTGGAAAGCTTCTGAATGAACTCTGCTGGAATGAAGACAGGTTCATCCGCGGCTTTACGGAAAAGGGAGAGGTTATCGGAAGAAGGAGCGATCCGGAAGCAAATATGTGGCTGAACCCGCAGAGCTGGGCAGTGATCAGCGGTCTCGCTTCGAAGGAGCAGGGCAGGAAGGCACTGGATACAGCCGACAGGCGGCTGAATACGCCCTATGGCCTGCTTCTGATGGATCCGCCGTACCACGCGCATGCATTTGATGGCGCGCTTGCTGTCATTTATAACGCGGGCGTCAAGGAGAACGGAGGCATTTTTTCACAGTCCCAGGGATGGATCATCCTGGCGCAGGCACTTGCCGGAAACGGGGAAAGGGCTTATGCGTACTACCGTGAGAATTGTCCGGCAGCCCAGAATGACATGGCGGAAGTCCGGAAACTGGAGCCATACTGCTACGGTCAGTTTACGGAAGGAAAGGCGAGTCCTCATTTCGGCAGGTCGCATGTGCACTGGCTTACAGGCACAGCCTCCACGATCATGGTTGGCTCCGTGGAAGGTATCCTGGGCATGCGGCCGGATCTTAAGGGTCTGCGCATCTCTCCTTCCATCCCGCCGGAGTGGGATGGATTTGAGATATCCAAAAAGTTCCGCGGTAAACAGCTGCATATTACCGTGGAAAACCCGCAGCACCGCCAGTGCGGATGCACGAGACTGACGGTCAACGGAAAAGAGATGCCGGATAACTATGTCCCGGCGGATGTGCTGGCAGATCATAACGAGATCGTACTTGTCATGTAAGTAAGCTAACAGGGAGGCTGTCTACACAGCCTCCCTGACGATTTTTATGAATTCCTGCGCGTAGCGCGAC
>CADCOP010000289.1 GCA_902803065.1 uncultured Lachnospiraceae bacterium
ATCGCCTCATTAAATTGTCTCTGTTCTGCAGCAAAATCGCTCTTTGCCTGTTTGGCTGCCATTTTTGTCTCCACTTGAGCACCGCGGCTGTCAGCCGCAGTTCCAATCTGTTTTCGTATTAATTTTCATTGAATGATATTCCCTGCGTTTTGTCAATAAAATGTATGAACCAAATACTCACCCTTTCCAGCTGTTGTCACCGATATCTGGCCGTCTCTTCTCGTGTCCAGGATCTCCATTCCCGCCTCCCTGAGCCTTCTGATCGTTTCAGGCGCAGGGTGCCCGTAACGGTTTCCGATACCGCAGGAGATCAGCGCTATGCGCGCGGATATCTTCTGAAGGAATTGCTCTGTAGTAGCCCCTTTACTTCCATGGTGTGCGGCCTTGAGTATATCTGCTTCTATCCTTCTTTCTCCCAGATAATTGAGCAGATCTGTCTCTCCTTGTCCTTCAAGATCACCTGTCAGCATTGCTGAAAACCTGTCATAGGACAAAAGCATTGTCACTGAGTATTCGTTAGCGTCTTCATAAGAAGCATTCAGAGCAGGATGAAGGCATGTCAGCTCCATTTTACCCTTTGAATATGTCATTCCCCTATGCAGGTAAGTGACCGGTATCCCCTTCTGCCGTGCGAGTTGCTCAATTCTGAGATAGATCTCTCCTTTACGTTCCTCTGCAACTGATGGCATACCCAGACATCCGATCTTCACACCTACGGGTGAATCTGCCTGTTCGAGCAATTCCTGCAGTCCGCTGCAGTGATCAAGATCATCATGTGTCATCACGCAGTAGTCGATCTTTGAGATTCCATGATATTTCAGAAAAGGGATCTCCACATTTTCTCCGATTCCCTTCCTTGAAGAACTTCCACCGTCGATCAGGATCACACTCTCACCGCTCTCGTCACAGGTCCTTATCAGAAGTCCGTCTCCCTGTCCAACGTCCCACATATACAGAGCCATGGGCGGCGTATATCTGATTCTGAAGATCAGCAGGACTGCTGCTGCACATAAAGCGAAACGCAGCATATGCAGTCTCTTTTCTGTTACTGATCTCTGTTTTGAAACCGCCAACGCGGCCGCGATCAGAAGATAATAGGCTATGATCAACAGGTTCGAAGGTCTTCCTGCTGTCAAAGTATTGCAGGGAAGTTTTTGTGTGATCTCACACAATCTGTCAAAGATCCACAGGACCAGTACAGGAACCTCTCCAACAATTCCGCAAATACAGGAAAGTGCAGCTTTCATAAATAAACCTTCTGCAATAAAGCAGGAAGCCATACCAAGAATCAGTGAAATTCCCCCTGCAGTCATCAGTATGGGGGCCATAAAGATCACGATCATGTTAAGGAATATGGAATATAGCGGAAAGGTGTAATAGAAACACAGATGTACAGGAAGTGTAAAAAGAGGTATCGCAATTGGTTTCACAGGACCCGGCAGTTCCGGCATCATAAGACCTGCGGCTGCCACAGCAGTGAAGGAAAAGAGAAAACCGCTGTGGAAAAGATAACATGGCTGTTCGATCAAAAGCAGCAGAGCTGCCACCGCCATTGCAGTGAGTGTGTCGTAAGTCCTTCCCGCAGCCTTTGACACTGCCCTCATTCCAAACATGATCAGTGCCCGTATACATGATGTATGCATTCCCGTAAGCAGTCCATACAAATACAGCAGTAATAGAGTGACCGAACAGGACAGGAAGACAGGTGCCCGGCATCTTCTTAAAAACGCGTATATCCCTGAACCAATAAGCGAGATGTGCAGACCGGATACACATATCACATGAACTATACCTGCTGCCTGATATTTCTCCTTGATCTGTCTGTCGATCAGTCCGCTCTGCCCAAGAAGCATTGCTTTTATGACCGAAGCGCATTGTTTTCCGTATATCCCGTGCCTGTTTCCGAAGATCTCATCCGCCAGATCCGTGAGCTGAGCTCTCAGTTCGAAAAGCGCAGACTTCAACGGGTCCCTGCTGCTGCCATAAGCGAGAATCCGCGAATCGCTAAGCGTAAACAGATAACCCCCGATCACGCTGTAATACATAAATGAATCAAACTCCCCGTCGTTGGAAGGCTGCCTGAAAAGGCGGATCCTGCCTCTGATCCGCACTGATGCACCTTCTCGTGCCCATTTTCTTTGCAGTTCCGGCTCCTCCTCGATATTACACAATACTTTGTCCCCTCTCATTATCTCAAAGGCCCCCTCTTTGGGAATCTCAGACTCAAGGGTAACATTCCCCAACGTCATCCTGATGTACTGTTCTCCGCCGGGATCCCTGACTGCGTATTCCTTTTCTTCCACGGTTCCCCGAAGCGTAACATATCTTCCTTCTGCCTTGGCTCCCATGGATGGTTGAGGAGGCGAGAGCAGGACAGATCCCCACAGTGCCGCCGCAAAGAGCATAACAAAAAGACAAACCGGTCTTCGCAAGTTTCTCCTCCGTCCGTATTAAAGTTAAAATATTGTGGATTCTCCCCTGCCGGACCCGGCGCGGGGACGGACCGAACGGTCCTGACCTTTTTATCCTAATCCGTAATGAAGCAAAAAGCAAGACGGTCCCTGAACATAAAAATCGGCCTTCGCCGGGCAAATCCCGGATCGAAAGCCGACATCATTTATTCTTCCTTTTCCGTTTCTGCTCGTCTTTCAACGATCTCCTCATCCATCCGGAAGCTTCCGGTCAATGGGATCGATTCCATAAAGACCGCATCTGTGTTTCCGTCCACAGAGATCTGAACGGAATCAATAGTGGGCAGTTCGCAGAGCGAATTTACGATCGAATAGAGAGCTGTCTGACCAAGCACCCCCTCCTGGCCGCGAAGAAACTCGCTGTTCAGGTTCACATAACATCTGCGGTCCCTTGTGGTGACATTGATCACTTTTGTCGCGCTATTCACCGTGGGATATGCGAAGTTGCCGTTCGGCCCCTGGATGACCTGTTCGATGACGATCCTCTCAAGGGGCATGTTACTGTTGTATACCACTGTTCTGTACGCATCTACAAGCTTATCTCCGCTTGCATTGGCAAAATACAGATGGAGTCGGACTCTCTCGTAATTGCGCATTTCCGTGTAGGAGTTGTAGATGAACTGATCCGGTTCCATGATGCCGGGTTCTTCCCCATCCGCGTCGCGGAACGCTTCACCTTCCACCATAAAATAGACCCCGTCAACTTCCGCAAAGCTGCACAGTGTGTTGATCACAGCAGTCCTCGTCAGTACTTCTTCGACTGCATTCAGGTCATAGTACTCCCCTGAGAGATTTAAAGTTACGATCTTTCCCTCAGTCTCACTCGAAAGCAGCCTGAAATCAGTGATCGGAGCCCTGAGCGTCATCTCCTTGGGCTGGACGCACAGTTTTCCTATCAGTTCCTCAATGATCCTCTCACGGTCATCTGCTTCGGG
>CADCOP010000290.1 GCA_902803065.1 uncultured Lachnospiraceae bacterium
GAAGCCTTGATGGTCATGCTCTCGCCTGTAAGCGGATTTCTTCCCTCTCTAGCTGCTCTCTCGGAAACTTCGAATGTACCGAAGCCAACCAGCTGAACCTTCTCACCCTTCTTAAGCTCTTCCTGGATCACATCAAGAACTGCCTCTACTGCAGCCTTTGCATCCTTCTTGGAAACTTCTGCCTTCTCTGCTACTGCATTGATCAATTCTGTTTTATTCATGAATACATCCTCCTCTGTTGTTCTTTCGAACCCTTTATGTTTCTCTTGTACGCATTACTGCGTAACACCTAACTACTTATATACTGGAAACGCCGATTTGTCAAGGAAAATCGGGCATTTTCCACCAAAAGCAGCAGATTTTCAGGTCTCATATCTGTGTATCCGCGTATACCTTCCTGATTTCGGTGTACCCGCTTTTCTCGAGGGTCTCCACCTGGAATTTTGCATTCTTACGCAGCGGCTGAACGCTGACAGTTATACCTTCTGCACGCATCTGCGTAGCTTTTTCAAACACCTCAAGGAGCTTTTCGGCACCTGCCTTTTCATCCACGAGGAACGCCCTGCGCTCTGTCACGCCTTCCTCTTCCTTCCAGTTCAGATCCTTCAGGATGGTGACGATGCGCTCAAAGCCGATGGAAAAGCCGCAGGCCGGAGCGCTCTGTCCTGCAAAGCGTCCGATCATGTCATCGTACCTTCCGCCGCCGGCAATGGAGAAATTGTAGCCGTCGATGGTCACCTCAAAAATGGTTCCCGTATAATACGACATACCGCGCACGAGCGTGGGGTCAAACACAAGGCTCACGCCCGGATCGACCATATGGCTTACCGTGCTCATGATCGTATCCATGTTTGCGGGAACCTGCTCATCCAGGCAGGAACCGCAGGTCTGGCTGCAGAACTCGCCGCAGACCAGGTCCGGTGTGATCTTTCCGAACATAGCCGTGTACGCTTCCACAGCTTCCGGCGCGTATCCTTTCTCAAGGAGGCTCTCCTTTACGCCGTCAATACCGATCTTATCCATCTTATCAAGGATAATAAAAACATCGTCAAATGTTTCCGGTGCAAAGCCCGCCGCAGCAGCCATGCCCTTCAGGATCCGGCGGTCATTGATGTGGACCGTAAACTCGCTGATGCCGACCTCCGAGAAGATGCGGGTGAGCATTTTGGAAGTGGCCGCGATCAGCTCGATCTCAGCCATGATGGAAGAATCGCCTATGATGTCAAGGTCGCACTGCGTAAACTGGCGGAAGCGCCCCTTCTGGGGCTTGTCAGCCCTCCACACGTTGCCGATCTGCAGCGCCTTGAGGGGTGACGGAAGGACATTGCGGTTGTTCGAATAGTAGCGTGCCAGCGGCACAGTCAGGTCATAGCGAAGTCCGCTGTCAGCGATCTCTCCGGTCTGCAGTCCCTTTTCCAGCTCGCGCCCGCGCTTCATGACCTTGAATATCAGCTTCTCGTTTTCGCCGCCGATCTTTCCGGACAGGTTCTCAATATGCTCCATGGCCGGCGTCTCGATCTCATCGAAGCCGTATCTGGCGTATGTCTCCCGGATCAGCCCGAGAACATGCTGGCGGAGCCTCATGTCAGACGGCAGAAAATCATTCATTCCCTTCACAGGGGTCGATATAAACTTCATACTGTTCCTTCTTTCCTGATATCTTATATGCTTTTATTTCACATATTCAAAGTGTTCTCAAATTTATCTTCACTTTTATAACATGAACCGCGGTTTCTGGCAAGTGCCCTTACATCTCATATTCATCCGATACGCCTGCGCCTGTGATCCGGGATCCATGATCCTGTTTTCCGCGATGCCTGCGCCTGCGTTCCGGGATCCATGCGTCCGCGTTCTGGGATTCATGCGCCTGTGCCCCGGGATGCGGGCACCGAGCAGGTCACCGAAGACTCCGGCTCTTCTTAAGCAGATACTCCCGTTCGTTATGCTCCGGCCATGTGAGCACGTCATCCAGCAGCTGCCCCAGTACTCTTCCTATCTCTTTTCCGGGCCGCATGCCATCCGCGATCAGGTCTGCGCCGGATACGGCAAGCGTCTTCAGGGACAGGCATTCGCCCTTCTCAAGAATCTCCCGGTAGATGTGCTCCGCAGCAGCCAGTTTCTCCAGCCGCTCCTCCTGCGTGCCTGGTTTCTGCGCAAGAATATCCGCCCTCCTCACGAGCAGATATTCCTCGAAAATATCTTCACCGATCTCATGCACAGCGCGCCGCACCGCTTCCGGTTCAGGCTTTACATGCATTGAATGGGCCCGTACGAGCCGCACGATCCTGCGCAGGGAGTCATTATCAAACTTCAGCCGCTTCAGGATCCTCTCCGCTTTCGCGGCGCCGGCCTCCGCATGGCCCTTAAAATGCCATACTCCGTCCGCGTCCACACTCGCCGTCTCCGGCTTTCCCATGTCATGCAGAAGCATGCAAAAGCGAAGGACCCGGGTCGCGGGAACCTTCTGCATGGCCAGGAGTGTGTGCTCACCCGCAGTCAGATCGTGATGCGGACCGGTCTGCTCCTGCTTCATGATCCTGTCAAACTCGGGCAGAACCATGGCGGTGATCCCCGTCTCCCAGGCGATCCGAAGGTCCTGCGGCCGGTCCGAGAGCAGGAGCTTTTCGAGCTCGGCGTGTATCCGTTCGGCACTGATCCTCTGAAGACTCGGAGCATAAGCGCGGATGGCCTTCTCGGTATCCGGATCGATGGAGAAGCCGAGCTGAGCCCCGAAACGGACCGCGCGCATGATGCGCAGCGCGTCCTCGCCGAAACGTTCCATGGGATCGCCCACACACCGGATCACCTTCCTGTGAAGATCCTCTTCCCCGCCGAACAGGTCCACGAGCCCGTTCCTGTCATTGTAAGCCATTGCGTTGACTGTAAAATCCCTGCGCCGCAGGTCCTCCCGCAGCTCTTTGGTAAATGTCACACCGCTCGGATGTCTGGCATCTTCATAAGCCCCGTCGATCCGGTATGTCGTCACCTCATAGGCCTCTTTTCCCATAAGGACCGTGACCGTTCCATGCTCAACGCCGGTCTCTACTGTGTGATGAAACAGCCCCATGACCTCCTGTGGTGAGGCGGATGTGGTAATATCCCAGTCATTGGGCACTCTTCCGAGACAGCTGTCACGCACGCAGCCCCCGACCGCATAGGCCTCAAATCCGTTTTCCTCCAGTGTATGAATGATCCTGGAGCATTTCTCCGGAAGTACTATTTTCATGCGCGTGCCGCCTCCTGTGTAAAACATGATCCAGACTCCCCGCCGGGCGCCATGGCAACATCATACCATGAAATTTAAGATTATCATAGCATTACCTGTCGTGACAGCTTTAATTTCGCATGGTATGATGAAGGCAGATTTTCTGCAAGGAGGTTTTTCATGAAGCTGAATAAAAAGATTACCTGCTCTCTCCTGCTGCTTGGCGCGTCGGCACTTCTGCTGGCCGGCTGCAGTTCAGGCAAAAAGGAGGATACCGCATCCACCGAAGAGAGCATGGTCTCCGGCATACTCATTGATAAAGCATCATCCTACGTTACGCTTGGAGAATACACGGGGCTGGAAGCCGAGCGGGTCACATACAGTGTTTCCGATTATGATGTTGACGCCGAGATCGATGAGCGGCTCTCCGCGCTTGCTGACTACGAAGAAATCAACGGACCCGCTGAGTTTGGCGATGTGATCCAGATGAAGCTCACGATCACCCCCGGCGAAGGGGAGCCTGAAGATTACGATGATTACGTGATGGAGCTTGGTTCTGAGGAATTCGACCTCCGGCTGGATGAAGCCATTGAAGGGCATTCCGCCGGTGAGACAGTCAGCATTACGATCCCCTTTGATGATGAATCCTGGGTCGATGAATGGGCCGGTCAGGATGTTGCCTTCGAAGCCGCGATCACATCCATCAGCCGGGCCAATGTCCCACAGCTGACAGATGAATACGCCAAATCATCTCTCGGCTTCGGTTCGGCCGATGAATACCGTGCCGCCATACGCGAAGATCTGGAAAAACAGTACAGGGAAAGCGCAGACATCGATGTCATGGAAACCCTCGTGACAGACGCAATGGATAACTGTACCTTCAACGGATACCCGGAAGACCTGTATACCTATCTGTCCGAGAGCAGAAAGGCGGAGTATGAATCCTTCGCGAAGATGATGGGTATGAGCATTGATGAATTCTATAAGGAATACATGATGACGGACGAAGATGTGGAAAACGAAGTCCTCACCGAGGTAAACCGCAGGCTGTTCATCAGCGCCATCTGTGAAAAGGAAAAGCTGACCCTGACCCAGGAAGAATACAATGAGAAAGTGACAGCCATTGCCCAGTCCTACGGCTACGGAAGCGCGGAGGATCTTGCGTCAATGGTCGATGAGGAAGACCTTCTCTGGGAAGTTTACGGGCAGGTCGTTGGCGGATATCTTCTTGAGAACGCGAAAATAACCGACATCACCATGGATTACACGGAAGAGGATCTGGGAGTTTTCATGGACCTCGAAGGAGAATCGGAAGTGATCATAGATGGGTCCGACGCCGACGTGTTCGAGGCAGACGTGTATGACGCAGATAACGAGACTGAGGAGTACTGGGACGGAGATGATGCCGAGTCCGAATGGTACGAAGAGGATTCGGATGATGATAAGGTAGAATAACGAAAGCCGTTTATTGTATTTTTGTTATTTTTATATTTTATTTTGTGAACATGCTAAAAATTGTTTTTCTACCAGAATAATTTCTGTGAAATTTTCACATTAAAAGGGCTTTTTGGCTTGACATACTACACGCTTGGGAATATAATCAAAAGGCAGTGCGAAAAAGCATGCGATGATTTGTCGGTTGTAAGATATCACGTAGCTCCTTTGATTATATATATGTTTTGTAATCTGTAAGCTAGTGTGTTTTATTTACCCAGATCGATCAAAACTATTTATGAATTCAAATGGAGGCAACAAAATGAACAAAGGTACTGTTAAGTGGTTCAACGCAGAAAAAGGTTATGGATTCATCACTGGTGAAGACGGAAATGACGTATTCGTACATTTCTCCGCTATCCAGGGCGAAGGCTTCAAGACTCTTGAAGAGGGTCAGCAGGTCACTTATGATCTGACAGAAGGCGCTCGCGGAATGCAGGCTGCAAACGTTGTAAAGCTTTGATCCGCTGCTGTATATTTTAAATA
>CADCOP010000291.1 GCA_902803065.1 uncultured Lachnospiraceae bacterium
CCTTCGCTCAATGACCCCTCATGTACGCTCAGGGGTTCATCCAACCAGAAGATCTGGTACCTCACGCAGGGAATGGAAGAAAGGTATGCCCCGTACCTTTCCGCCGGAAGAAAGGTTGAGAATTTTATCCATCAGGATCATGTCGTTACCGTCGGTATTCAGGACAGGGAGGAAGAATAGAGCATGAATCAGATCGTAATACCCAAATGGCAGAAGGAGCTTGCCAGTTTCCTCGGGATCAAGAGCGGCATTATTCTTGAAGGCCGTGTATATGATGAATATCCTGTATTTATGGATTACGATATGGCAAAGACAGAGGTTTCTCCGGAGGATCTGGACGATTTCTCAAATCTGGACCTCGCGCTCAATGCCATCTGCCGCGGCGGAGCAAAATATGTTTACCACGAGAACGGAGAGGAGAGCGGGACAGACGTCATTTTTTACGATCCGCTGATGGGCTTTTACTGCTATGAGGATAGCGAGGAGGGCCAGAGAGCCCTGATCGAGCCCTATATGGAAGGATATAGATACGAAAATGAGATCCTCGGGTCTGCCATGCGGCTCTGCTTCCGAATCTCCGGAAAGAACGGGGACCGCGAGCGGCACGCTGCGGATGCCCGTGAGATCTGGATGAGCGAGATCGTGCGGAACGGACTGAAGAGGGAACCGGATGAGAGGGAAAGGAACACCGTCTTTATCGTGAAGTTCTCATCCCGCATGCACAAGCACAGTTCGGATGAATACGACCGCGATATCGAAGAGATCTTCTTCAATCTCTCTGAGGGCGTGTACGGCGCACGCTCGATCCACGGGCGCTGCAATACGGTCATTCTTGTTGTGGACAAGTTCAGCGATGTTCCCAACTGGTTCTTCAGCGACAATCCCGCTACGAGGACCATCACGCTGACAGTTCCGGACCGCGCTACGCGAAGGCTGTTTTTCGGTAATAATAACGGCGCCATGCTGCGTCCGTACCAGTGCCTGGGAGATGAGGACTTTGCCCCGGGCAAGGATCTCGTGGCGGAAACAGAAGGGCTGCAGTGCAAAGAACTCCGGCAGATCCTTCAGCTCGCCTTCAAGGGTCAGATCGCTCCGGAGGAGATCGACACAGCCTTCCAGCTGTATAAATTCGGCGTGAAGGAAAACCCGTGGGATCAGCTCGGAAGCGATATCATCACAGATACGCGCGCCATCCTCACATCCCGCGTGCTCGGGCAGGACGAAGCACTGGAAAAGGTCATGGGAGTGATCATGCGTGCGGTCAAGGGCCTTTCAGGATTGCAGCATTCGAATGCGAGCAGCAAGCCCAGAGGCATCCTGTTCTTTGCAGGCCCCACCGGCGTAGGTAAAACGGAGATGGCAAAATCCATCGCCGAAGCTCTGTTCGGCGATGATCACGCATGCATACGTTTCGATATGAGTGAATATCGTGAGGAGAGCAGCGACCAGAAGCTGTTCGGAGCGCCTCCGGGATACGTTGGGTACGGCAATGGCGGACAGCTGACGAACGCGGTGAAAACACGCCCGTTCTCCGTTCTCCTGTTTGATGAGATCGAGAAAGCATCTCCGACCGTACTGGATAAATTCCTTCAGATCCTTGAGGACGGCCGCCTGACAGACGGGCAGGGCGAGACCGTGTACTTCGGCGAGACCATCATCGTATTTACGAGCAACATAGGACTGACAAAAGAAGTCGTGGATCCCGTGACCGGCCACAGGTCCAAGGAGCTGACGATCCGGATCCCGGATCCGGCGAAGGAAGATACGGACGCCTTCCGCGATACTGTTTCAGATACACTGACCAAAGGCGTGGAGCAGTATTTCACGGATATCGGACGTCCCGAACTGCTCAACCGTATCGGCAAGGATAACGTCGTGGTATTCCAGTTCATAGGAATGCAGGCAGCGAAAAACATCTGCGATTCCAAGATGAAACAGATCTGCGCGCGGCTGAAGGAAACGAAGGATATCGATGTGGATTACAGCGAAGTCCTCCCCGCGCTGCAGGAGAAGGCAGTTATGGAGAGGGAGAACGGCGGCCGCGGCGTCGGGAACATGCTCGAGAGAGAATTCCTGAACCCCATTGCCCGGTACATATGCGAGACCCCGGACGGACTGAAAACGCTGCGCTGCAGCCTTTCACCGGAAGGAAAGATCGTTTTTTCAGAATAATAAGCTGACAGCAGCGGCAGGGGTACCGGCCGCTGCGCAGTGCGTACAGCTTCCGCGGAAAGGCAGGGGGGAAAATGCTGATGAGCGGCACATTTGATGTGAAGATAGCAGCTCTGACGGATACGGGATCTGTCAGGGAAAAAAATGATGACCGTGTAACGGACGGTACGAATACCTATGGAGAAGGACTGCACTCATGCGTAAAGAGCGAGCCGGTCATGCTCGCGGTCTGTGACGGCGTGGGAGGATATCTCGGCGGAAATGTAGCGGCAGAGACTGCCCTCAATACGCTCAGCCGCATATCGCCGGAAGAGCTGGAGAATATCAGCACGCTCGCCGGACAGCTGAAAGCGGCAAACGAGGAGATCCTCAAGATCAAAGGAGATGATACCGAAAGCAACCGGATGCTCACTACGGTGGCAGGCGTTGTTCTCGGCGAAAAGGGCACGCTGATCTTTCACGCAGGCGACAGCCGGGTCTACCGTCTGCGGGGCAGCATACTGCGTCAGCTGACGCTGGACCATTCACCTGCGCAGGAATACCTCAGCGGCAGCGCGGAGGTGGAGGATCCCGAGGGCTTTCTGGCTGCGAATTCGCGGATATCCAGATTCCTCGGCAAAAAGGCCGGCTGTGAGCCGCCGGAGGTCGAAGAATTGCCAAAGCCCATGGATGGAGACCTGTATCTGATCTGCTCGGACGGACTCTGGAGCGTATTCAGAAGTTTCGAACTGGAGGAAGAACTCCAGGACCATGAAGACCTGGATGCTCTTGCCCAGAGGCTTTTTGATGAAGCTATCCGCCGGGGGAGCGATGATAATGTGTCCATCTGCCTGATCAAAGTCATCTATCCGGAAGGAGCCTCAGCCAAAGAACTGGAGAACAAAGAGGAAGAGGAAGATGACGGATGGGGCTGGTCCGGAGAGGACGAAGAAGATGAAGAGCCCCGGACAGAGGAGAAAGAGGAGACTGCCTCTGACCAGACAGAAGCAGATGGCTCTCAGGATGAGATAAGAACGGAAGACGGGGCCGCTGCAGAGAAGGCTTTCCAGGAAAGTGAAAATGCCGGAAGCGGGGAAATGACCGGAGAGGATGAGGAAACGGAGACTCCGGATGAGGCCGCGTTACAGGAAGAACAGCGCAGGGCAGCCGAGGTCCAGAGAAGACTTCGCGAAATGCATGACCCGGAGGAAGAGAATGGCATACAATAACTCAGATCTGTTTGATATTTACAGCAACCGGAACGGCCGCAGCGACACTTATGTACC
>CADCOP010000292.1 GCA_902803065.1 uncultured Lachnospiraceae bacterium
TCAGTCATGAGAGGAATGCGTAAAACAAATCTGTCTTCATCGTGGGTTACAATCCTGCGATGAAGAATAAAGCCTCCGGCGGATCGCGGACGCGCACAGCGGATGGTGCTTACGCACCGTGCGCGTCGCGGCAAGAACGCCGAGGCGTTCTTGAATAGCATTGTGACAGGACAATTATGAACAAGTGGAAATATCGTATCAAGACATTTTTGAAATATAAGGATCTCATTGTGGAGCTTGTCAGCCGGGACATCAAGCTGAAGTACCGGCGCAGTTTCCTGGGATATGTGTGGAGCGTTCTCAACCCTCTTCTGATCATGCTTGTCATGACGATCGTTTTCTCTGCGATGTTCCAGAGAAATATAGAGAACTACCCGGTCTATCTGCTGCTTGGCCGGATGACCTTTGAGTTCATGAAGACAAGCACCAATAACGCCATGAATTCTGTCACAAAGAACGCTGCTCTTCTGAAAAAGACATATATACCGAAATACATCTTTACTGTAGCAAAGGTCATGAGCTGCATGGTGGATTATGTACTGACGTTTGGAGCACTGATCATCGTAATGATCGCTACCCGGGCGCCATTTTATCTGACAATGCTTCTGACACCTTATGTTATTATCCAGCTGGTTATTTTCTGCCTGGGTATGGGGTTTCTTCTAGGGGCACTGAACGTGTTTTTCCGGGATATTACATATATCTATGCGGCAGTAACGACAGCATGGATGTATCTGACGCCGATCTTTTATCCCATTCAGCAGCTTCCGGAAGGTATGCAGATGATGATCAAGATCGGGAACCCCATGTATTATTATATTGCGCAGATGAGGGACCTGATCATGTACGGGCGTATTCCCGGTCCGCGTCTTTTCTGGGGCGGCTGGCTGTTTGCCGGAGTGATTCTTGCGATCGGGCTTCTTGTGTTTGATAAAAATAAAGACCAGTTTATTCTGTATATCTGACAAAGCAGTTTCTGCTGAGTCATTAACTGACAGGGGACAAAATGAGCAATATCATAGATGTTGATCACGTATCCATACGTTTTAATCTGGCGAGCCAGAAGGTAAACAATTTAAAAGAATACGCCATCAAAATGGCAAAGCATGAGCTTATGTTCCAGGAGTTCATGGCGCTGAAGGATGTCAGTCTTCATGTAAAACGAGGAGAAGCCTGGGGGCTGATCGGGACAAACGGCTCGGGAAAATCCACCCTGCTCAAGACGATTACCGGCATACTGAAGCCCTATAAGGGAACCGTGAAGGTGCGGGGCCGGATCGCTCCCATGATTGAGCTTGGCGCGGGCTTTGACCAGGAGCTGACCGCGAGGGAAAACATTTTCCTGAACGGGACGGTCCTCGGGCATTCGCGCAGATATATGGAGGAGCATTTCGATGAGATCGTAGATTTTGCCGGCATAGGGCAGTTTCTCGATTCTCCGATCAAGAATTTTTCATCCGGAATGAAAGCCCGTCTGGGTTTCGCAGTTGCGACAACAATGGAATCAGATATACTGATCGTTGATGAAGTCCTGTCTGTCGGAGATGTGAATTTCCGGAGGAAGTGCAGCGCCAGGATGGAGCAGCTTCTGTCCGGCGGGACAACGCTTCTGTACGTATCACATGGAATCGACTCAGTGAAGAACCTGTGTGACCACGCCATCTGGCTCGACCATGGGGAAACGATCATGCGGGGAGACTGCATTCCGGTCTGTGACGCCTACTCAACGAGGCAGGACCAGCTGTTTCGTGTGGAGAGAAAAGAGAGCGAGACGAAAAAAGCGCAGAAAAGCGGAAACCGGTATGACTATCTGATCGTTGGCGCGGGTCTGTACGGAGCAGTGTTTGCCCGTCAGGCATATGAAGCCGGAAAAAGGTGCCTTGTGATCGACCGCCGTGACCATATCGGCGGCAATTGTTACACAGAAGAGAAAAACGGGATCAATGTCCATACCTATGGCGCTCATATTTTCCACACCAGTGACCCGCAGGTGTGGGAGTATGTAAACAGGTTTGCGACATTTAATCATTTTATCAATACTCCCGTAGCTGTTTATAAGGATGAGGTTTATAATCTTCCTTTTAATATGAATACATTCAGTCGGATGTGGGGCGTAAAAACGCCGCAGGAGGCAAAGGAAAAGATCGAGGAGCAGATTGCGGATCTGCAGATTAAAGAGCCTTCGAATCTGGAGGAACAGGCACTCTCGCTGGCCGGAAGGGATATTTATGAGAAGCTGATCCGGGGATATACGGAAAAGCAGTGGGGAAGAGACTGCAAAGACTTGCCTGCCTTTATTATTCGCCGCATACCTCTTCGCTTTACATATAACAATAATTATTTTGACGATCGCTGGCAGGGGATACCGGAAGGCGGA
>CADCOP010000293.1 GCA_902803065.1 uncultured Lachnospiraceae bacterium
GCTCCTTGACCGTAAGCCGAAGGCTCTTTCCGGTGGTCAGAGACAGCGTGTTGCCATGGGCCGTGCTATCGTTCGTAACCCGAAGGTATTCCTTATGGACGAGCCGCTGTCCAACCTGGATGCAAAGCTTCGTGTTCAGATGAGAACTGAGATCTCCAAGCTGCATCAGAGACTGGGCGCTACGATCATCTACGTAACACATGACCAGACAGAGGCTATGACTCTTGGTACAAGAATCGTTGTTATGAAAGATGGTATCGTTCAGCAGGTAGATACTCCGCAGAACCTTTACAACGCACCGGGCAACCTGTTCGTTGCTACATTCATCGGTTCTCCGCAGATGAACATCCTTGATGCCAAGGTTGAGGCACAGGGCCAGGATGTATATCTCAACATCGCAGGCAGCAAGATCAAACTGCCGGCAGCAAAGGGCAAAAAGCTTCTTGACGGCGGTTATGTTGGAAAGACTGTTGCTATGGGTATCCGTCCGGAAGATATGTACGACGAAGAAGAGAAAGTCGCTAAGTCTGACGCAGTTCTGGATGCAACGATCGAAGTTTACGAGCTTCTTGGTGCAGAAGTATTCCTGTACTTCACGATTGCCGGCGCTAACATGACAGCAAGAGTTAATCCGAGAACTACAGCCAGAACCGGAGATACTGTCAAGTTCGCTCTTGATGTTGACAAGATCCATGTGTTCGACAAAGAGACAGAAAAGACCATTACCAACTGATATTTGCAGAAATGATAAACGGGGGGAGGGCTGCGCGGCAGTCCTCCTTTTTTGCGCGAAAAGACCGGAGAGTACTCGCTTGCAGGTCTTTGCGATTTACTGTAAAATATGACAGTATTCTGATTCTACCGGTTACTTGAGCGCAGACGCTCACCATCACCCCAGACAGCAGGAGGAAGTGTATGATCTCCACACAGGTAATAAAGAAAACGATAGATGAACTGCATGCGATCACAAAAGTTGATCTGTTTGTATATGATGCGGAGGGTGACCTGATCGCCTCCACGCTGCAGGAATATGAAGCGCTCCCGGCGGATGTTGTACAGTTCGTCCAGTCCCCCGCGGACAGTCAGGAGGTCAGAGGATACTATTATTTCAAGGTGTTTAATGAAAACGAAACCGAGTATGTCCTGATCAGCCGCGGATCCGGCGAGGACGTTCACATCATGGGAAAAGTCGCCGTATGCCAGCTCCAGAATCTTTCGGAGGCTTACAAGGAGCGGTTTGACAGGAATTCCTTCATACAGAATCTTCTCCTGGACAATCTTCTTCTGGTCGATGTGTATAACCGCGCAAAAAAGCTTCATATCTCAGAGCAGGCGTACCGGATCGTCTATGTGATCGGAATGACCTCGGAGAAGGATGACACGTCCATGGAGATTCTCCGCAATATGTTCAATGATAATCCGGATGATTTTATCACCGCCGTGGATGAAAAGAGCATCATTTATGTTCAGCAGCTTGAGAACGGCCAGGATTATGAGGTCGTTAATGAGACAGCTAACCTGATCAGCGATATGCTCAGTTCCGAAGCCATGTCGAGCGCGCGCGTCGCGTACGGAACCATCGTTCCGGACATCCAGCAGGTATCGCGCTCCTACAAAGAAGCAAGAATGGCGCTGAATGTCGGAAAGATCTTTTACCCGCAGCAGAGGATCCACGCTTACAACGCGCTCGGAATCGGGCGGCTCATATACCAGCTTCCGGAAAATCTCTGCGAAATGTTCATCAGCGAAGTCTTTACGGACATGAAGCCCGACGATTTCGATGAGGAAACACTGCTTACGATCAACAAATTCTTTGAGAATAATCTGAATGTATCGGAAACAGCAAGGCAGATGTTCGTTCACAGAAATACGCTCGTGTACAGGCTAGAAAAGCTGCAGAAGGCCTCCGGTCTTGATATCCGGAACTTTGAGGACGCGCTTACATTCCGGATCGCGCTGATGGTTACGAACTATATGCATTATATGGAGAATGAGAGGAGCTGACGTCGACACAGGGCCGGACGGCAGCCGGGGGTATGTTCCAACGCAGGCACGCTCCCGCTACCTTCGTCACGCAGCGGACACTAAACTCATGCTGCGCCTCCGGCTTGCATTCGTTAAGTGCCGGCGGCCTCAGAGTGCCTGCTTATGGAACATAC
>CADCOP010000294.1 GCA_902803065.1 uncultured Lachnospiraceae bacterium
CGCTTCCTGCGGCTCCCCGATCATGACGCCGTCTGTCTCGCAGATCAGCTGCAGGCCTTTGTCGCCGCTGTAGAAATTCCGTTCGATTCTGTACACCTTCCTGCCGTATTCTACGCGCATGGTTCCCGCGAACCAGGCAGGGTTCTCCCATGGCTGGCGAAGAACGTACTCGTCGGGTCTGCCGCCGCGGCTTCCCCTTCGTTCAATGCCGAAGAGCATCGCCCGGATAAAGGCATGCACGGTGGACTTTCCGGACTCATTCCCGCCGTAGATAATATTCATTCCGGGCTGAAACGTCATCGTATGCTCCTGAAATTTCCCGAAATGCTTCATGTCCAGAGAAAGGATCCGCATCTTCAGTCCTCCTGCACTGTTCCGAGAAGCGCCTCAAGGCCATAGCGGAGCGCTTTCTCCTCCGTCTCGCTGCGCTCATGCTCCTCAAAACTCTCAATATAGTATCCGATCAGCTGGCCTTCGTATTTCCTGCGAAGCTCGTCCAGATGAAATGCCGGCGATGTTCTGTCTTCAATGTCCAGGACCATGCCGTACTCGCGCAGTCTCTGCAGGTCAAACCGGAGCCCCGGCTGACGGCTGCCGGTAAGCACTACCCTGTAGATGTGCTCCCAGCCTTCTTTCTCTATCCGTTTTTCCAGCCTGTCGCGCAGAGAGAAGGTCGTGTCATCTTCTGTTACCGGAAGTTCAAGATTCCTGTATTCCCTTTTCCCCCGGATTACAAACTCCGTCGTTAGGTGTCCTTTCCTGTACTCGCCCAGGATATATCCGTGAGGGCCCGTATCACCGCAGTCGATCGGTTCAGGGGCGCCCGCGAACAGGGCTTTGTCGCGGATCAGGGCTCCCGGCTTATGGATGTGCCCCAGCGCAATATAATCAAACCCGGACTTCTGCAGCTGTTCCCTTCCCAGCGGAATGTGCCTCGAATCGCCTCCGTGGGCAAGCAGGATGTGAAAAGCTCTGCTCTTTACCGGATGCAGGGAATCGTACAGCGGTTCGGTGATCTCCTGCCTGTCATAGCTGAGCCCGTATACCTCGGTCTGTATCTCCGGAAAGCGGACGCACTCGCATTTTCTGGAAAAAAGACACGCGACATTCGGCGCCCACTCAAAGTTCAGGTAAGGGCTGGATGGCTGGATATAATCGTGGTTCCCCGCGATCAGCACCACTCTTGTGTTCGGTATGGACGCGAAAAGATAATTGACCTCTTTCAGTTCCTCCGGTTCAGGCTGCCTGTGAAACAGATCGCCTGCGATCAGCAGAAGGTCTGCCTTCTCCTCCCCGGCATCCCGGATGATCGTACGGAAAGTTTCCCATATCTCATTTTTTCTTGTCCCGCTCCAGGGATAACCTGCATCCGGAGAAGCTCCGAGATGCACATCCGCCATGTGAATAAAACGCATTTTTTCTCCTGTTCGTATCTCTGTCTGTCTCTATGACTGCGTAAACCGACGGCAGTCTGGGTATTTATTCAGAAAATCGTTATAATTTCCAACTTTTTATAAGTATACCATGGTTTTTTTGTGGAATCCATGCTATACTGACTACGGTGTTTTTAACTAATAAACCAGTAAAGGAGTGTGAGTCTATGGGTCTCGTAAAGGAATTCAAAGATTTCGTAATGCGCGGTAATGTCATGGATATGGCAGTCGGCGTTATCGTCGGCGGAGCTTTCGGCGCTATCGTTACCTCTCTTGTAGATGACGTGATCGGACCGATCATCGGCATGATCTTGGGAGGTATTGATTTCTCCAAGCTTGCCATTACTGTAGGCAGCGCAAATCTCATGATCGGCAACTTCATTCAGGCAATCATCAACTTCCTGATCATCGCTCTTGTCCTGTTTGCTGTTCTTAAGGCATTCAATACAGCATCCGCGAAAATGAAGAAACCGGAAGAGCCGGCAGCTCCTGCGACCAAGATCTGTCCGTTCTGCATGTCCGAGATCAACAAAGACGCGAAGAAGTGTGCCTTCTGCGCATCTGAGCTGAAATAATTACCGGTCTGAAATATCAGAAATAAACAGATTGCAGCAATAAAGGGCGTGTGAAAAAGCTTTCGTTTTTTCACGCGCCCTTTTTCTGTCCGCCAGCCGGCGGCTGTCTGTTTCAGGATCTGAAAACGATCTCGCCGGTCTCGGCATTCATGCTCAGGATCTGAAAACGATCTCGCCGGTCTCGGCATTCATGCTTTCAATGATCGCCAGGGATTCAAGCCGGATACCGCGGCTGCGGATCAGGTCGCCTCCCTGCTGGAAGCCCTTCTCGATCGCTATGCCTACACCCTCGATCACCGCGCCGGCGCTGTTGATCAGGTCGATCAGGCCGTTGACCGCGCAGCCGTTCGCAAGAAAATCATCAATGATCAGGATGTGGTCATCCGGTGTCAGGAATTTTTTCGAGACGATCACATCATACACTCTCTGGTGGGTAAAGGACTGGATCTTTGTCATGTACATTTCCCCGTCCAGATTAATGGATTTTGCTTTCTTGGCAAAAACCACCGGCACATTGAAGTACTGCGCCGCGATGCAGGCTATGCCGATGCCGGAAGCCTCAAGCGTGAGGATCTTGTTGACCGGGCGGTCCGCAAACAGGCGCCTGAATTCTTTTCCCATCTCATTGAAGAGCTGTATGTCCATCTGATGATTCAGAAAACTGTCAACCTTGAG
>CADCOP010000295.1 GCA_902803065.1 uncultured Lachnospiraceae bacterium
GCACTGGATACTTCAAGCTCTGAGATATCCAGATCCACTTCAATTGTCGTGTCCGGCTTGCGTTGGGACAAAAGGCAAACCGTCTCGATGTGATTCACCTGCGGGAACATGTCTACCGGAACGGCTTTCTCTGCCTTATATCCGTGGGTTGTCAGGTACTTAAGGTCCCTGGCGAGCGTTTCCGGATTGCATGAAATATATACAATCTTCTCCGGTCTGAGCTTTACGGCGGCGTCCATGAACCGCGGGGTGCTTCCGGATCTCGGCGGGTCCATGAATAACACGTCTGCCTTTTCTGATCGTTCAGCCATCTCCTGCATGAAGTCTCCCGCATCCGCGTTGTAAAACGTGATGTTGGTCATCTGATTGCGCTTTGCGTTGGCTGCCGCGTCACGGACGGCGTCTTTGTTCAGCTCTACTCCGATGACTTCCTTCGCGTGGTCTGCCGCAATCATCCCGATCGTTCCGATGCCGCAGTAAGCATCGATCACTTTCTCTGTTCCTCTGAGCCCGGAAAGTTCGATTGCTTTTCCGTACAGGATCTCCGTCTGTACGGAATTGACCTGGTAAAAGGACTTTGAAGAGATGCGGAATATTTTCCCGCAGAGCTCATCTTCTATGTATCCCTTTCCGTAGAGCACGGTTTCACGGTCTCCCAGGACCATGCTTGTGCGCCGGTCATTTATATTCAAAACGATCGATGTGATCTCCGGATGAAGCTTCCGGAGCGCTTTCACAAAGTTGTTTTTGGAAGGAAACACCGGACTGCCGATGACAAGCGTGACAAGAATCTGTCCGCTCTTATGACCTTTTCGGATCTGCACATGCCTGAATAAGCCATAACCTGTATCCTCATTGTACGTTTTGATCTTAAAGGAACGCAGCAGGTCCCGGATATCCCGGATGATCGCATCTGCCTCAGAAACATCCAGCAGGCATTCATCCACAGGGACTATGTAATGGGTCCCCTCCTGATAGGTTCCGGATATGATAGTTCCATCTTTCTTATGACCGAATACGGCATGGACCTTGTTCCTGTACCTGAACGGATCCTCCATCCCGATCACAGGGCTGACCGGACAAAAAGGCCGCAGCAGCTTTTCCGTCTGCCTGAATTTCTGATGCAGCTCCTCTTTATAGGGAATGTCCAGGAACTGGCATCCGCCGCATTTTGAAAACACCGGACACATACTGTTTTTATGGCCGGCTTTATTTTCTTTATAATCCCGGTTTTTCCCCTGATCCTTCTTTTCGTTTCTCAAAATTCCCTGAACAGATTTCTGACGCGGTTTCTGACCTGCTTCCTGCTTCAATCCCTGACTCCTTCTCCGTCAAATGACGGAATAAAACTCTCTTCTGCTACTTTTCTGTCCTGGATAAATCCGTTTGTGACACCGATTGAGACAGCGTGATCCACCAGGCGTTCATATTCCCGTTTCGTTACCCTCCTGCCAAGGAGCGGGTCATGTTTCATGTGTTCCATGGGGGTATACTGGCTCATAAGGCTGATATAGATCCTGTCTCCGAAGGTGTTATGCAGATAGTCCACGATCTGCTTTGAATCCCTTACGTGCCCCGGCAGCAGCAGATGGCGGACAATGACACCTCTCTGCATCATTCCTCTGTCGTCAAATACCGGCTCTCCTGTCTGCCGGAGCATCTCCCGGATCGCTTTTTTTGCAGCCTCAGGATAATCCGGCGCATTTGAATAATCCTCCGCCAGCTGCGGATCCATGTATTTGAAATCCGGAAGATACACATCTACCAGGCCTTCGAGATACTGCAGGGTCTCAACCTTCTCATAACCGCCGGAATTATAAACGACCGGGATCCGGAGTCCCTGCGCCTTTGCTGCCGCAAGGCTGTCGCAGACCTGCGGAACATAATGCTCCGCCGTCACTAGATTGATGTTGTTCGCGCCCTTCTCCTGCAGTGAAAGGTATATCTCTGCCAGCCGGCCCGCTGTAACTTTCGTTCCTCTCAGTTCCCTGGCAATAGCCTGATTCTGGCAGTAAACGCAGCCAAGACTGCAGCCGGTAAAGAACACGGTGCCGGAGCCTTCCTTTCCTGAGATGCAGGGTTCCTCCCACATGTGAAGGGCAGCCCGGGCGACATAGATGTCAGCGCTCATCCCGCACAGACCAGGTTCTCCGTCCAGTCTGGCAGCGCCGCACTCCCGCGGGCACAGCATGCATTTTTTCAGCAGATATGTATGGTCCATGTTACTCTCCCGTATCGCTCTGGGCCAGCAGTATAGCCGCAAACATGATCACACAGCCGGTGATCTCCCTCCGACGGAGCACCTGGCCGAGGATCAGCCATCCGGAAAGGGCCGATATAACGGATTCAAAGCTCATGATCAGCGATGCCAGAGAAGGTTCCAGTTCCCGCTGTCCGAGGACCTGGAAGGTGTATGCTACCCCGCTTGACAGGACACCGGTATACAGGATGGTCCATTTTGCAGCGGCAAGGGAGGACATCTGCGGCGTCTCAAATAACACTGCCAGCAGCAGCGACGCGGTTCCGCAGACGAAAAACTCCATGCATGAGAGGAGTATAGGATCCACATGTTCAAGGAAATGATCGATCGAAAGGATCTGGAACGCAAATGCGACAGCGCACAGGATCATGAGAAAGTCCCCTGTCTGCAGGCTGAATGAATCGCTCATGCTCAGCAGATAAAGTCCCGCTGCTGCCAGAACAACTGCGAGCCATATTTTCCAGTGTGCCCGTTTTCCCATGAATACCCCGATGACGGGAACCAGCACGATGTACATGGCCGTTATAAAGCCGGCTTTCCCGACTGTGGTCATGGTCAGCCCAGTCTGCTGCAGATTTGTCGCGATACACAGAAAGGTTCCGCAGAGGATCCCCCCTGTCACGGTCAGCTTCAGATCTCTGACAGGCTTCATGAAACCGCGGTTTTTCCGGAACAAAATGACCGGGAGCAGTACAATGCTCCCGATAATAGATCTTGATGCTGTAAATGTGAAAGGTCCTACATAATCCATCCCGACGGACTGGGCCACGAACGCGGTCCCCCAGATCAGAGATGCCAGGAACAGAAACAGTGAACCTCTGACTCTTGATTTCTTCAAAGAACAGATACCTCTCCGGCCAGTACTCTCTTGTAGTCTTCGTAATTCTTCTTCAGCAGTTCAGGCGTGTTCAGCTCGTAAGGACATTTTGTCGTACATTTGCGGCAGTTCAGACATCCTTCGATCTTTTTCATCTCAGCCTGCATTTCCGGTGTCAGCCAGGCCTTTGACGGTGCGCGCCTGAGCATCAGCGACATACACCCATGGTCACCTGTCTCATGCCTGTTTCCTCTCTTTTCCATGGAAGTATATGAACCTCTGCTGCTGGTTCTGTCCTTCCACATTACTTCAAAA
>CADCOP010000296.1 GCA_902803065.1 uncultured Lachnospiraceae bacterium
ACAACATTTCTGCCGGGGCCGAATAACGTGCTCCTGCTTGCCAGCGCCGGGCAGTTCGGACTGAGAAAATGTGTCCCGCTGCTGCTGGGGATCTGGACCGGCCTCGTGACGGTCATGCTGATCGCCGGCGGTTTCTGCAGCGCGCTGGGGCAGCTGATACCCCGGATCGCGCCATATTTCAAGTATGCGGGAGCAGCATATATTCTGTACCTGGCCTGGAAAACGCTTATGAGAAAGCCGGTGGATGAAAACAGCGCGGACACATCCCGCCCGCTCATCTTCCGGAACGGCTTTCTTCTCCAGTTCCTGAATGTCAAGGTCATTATGCTCGGGCTGGCATCGTATCCGGGATACTTTCTGCCCTACGGAAAAGGCCCTGCGCTGGTTCTGCTCTTCGCGGTCACCATGACGGTATGCTGCGGGACCGGCAACCTGATCTGGGGCGCTGCAGGCAGCATCCTGTACCGCTTCTACAACAAATACTATAAGGCAGTCAACCTTTTCATGGCACTCCTGCTGGTTTACTGCGCCCTGAAGATCGCCCTGAGCTGATTTACAATTCACATTGCGGACCCGGCCATCCGGTGTATGTCAGTCGCAGTGTCCCATGTGACGGTCAAACGTAGATGGGGCAGTCATGGTTCCCGACGTGTCCGTCTCTGCAGCACATCTGTCCGAAACAGGGCGGACTCCGTCCGACATGGACGGACAGATGTAAGCTGCAGCGTACGGACACATGGGAACCATGACTGCCCCATCCAGAGGCGTGTATGGGAATACGGCTGCAGCAGGCCGGATGGCCGGCCCCGCAATATTTAAGATTTTGGCAAGAAAGGTTGACGAACAACAAATTCGATATATAATAAGTTTTGGACATTTGATTTTTTTGGCAAGTACGCGGTCTGCCGTTAAAATTTGCGGACATAGACGGAAAACCTGAAATATAATTGGAGAAACAAAAAAGGATCCGGGAGGAGCAGCAGATGAAGATTTATAAGAAGATCATGAACGCAGTGACGATCGTGGAGAATACTGTCCTGGCGCTTTCCATGATACTGATTCTTGTACTCACATTCGGAAATGTGGTTGCCAGAAAGGTATTTCAGCATTCGTGGGGCTTTACGGAGGAGATCGTTGTCGCTGTGTTTGTCCTGATCTCACTTGTTGCCGCTGGTGTGGCGGCCAGAAAAGGGGAGCTTGTCAATCTGGCACTCATTCCCGACGCTGTCGGGCCGAAGGCAAAAAAAGTCCTGATGGTCATCTCCACTGTCCTGTGTACGGCATACTCTCTGCTTATGGCATATGAGGGCTGGAAAAAGGTCATCAGCGACCGCAAGTTTTCGCCGATCCTGCACATCCCGGTCAGCTTTTTCTGGGGCTTCGTGCTTGTCGGAGGCATATCGCTGGCGCTTCATTTCATAGAGAACTGCATTGATTTCTGCACAAAGAAGGAGGAGAAATAAGTCATGTTAAGCGCAATTCTTTTCGGCTCTTTCTTTGCTATGCTTCTGATCGGCATGCCCATTGCCATCTGCCTGGGACTCAGCTCGGTCCTGACTGTGCTGTATGCTTCCAATTGTATACAGAAGTATTCCATGCTCACCCTGAGCATTGTTGCTACGAACACCTATACAGGCATATCAAAGTTCCTGCTTCTGGCCATCCCGTTCTTCGTGCTTTCGGGAAACATCATGGCCAAGGCCGGCATCTCCACGAGACTGGTCAAGTTTATTGACAGCTGCGTAGGGCACAGAAGAGGCGGCATGGCTATCGTGTGCGTTATCGTAGCCTGCTTCTTCGGCGCCATCTCCGGATCCGGACCCGCGACCGTAGCGGCTCTTGGCGCAGTCCTTATTCCTGCGATGATCGATTCCGGCTTTACGCCGGCGTTCTCGGAAGCCCTTATGGCGACTTCGAGCTCCATTGCCATCGTCATACCTCCGTCCATAGCCTTCGTCGTGTACGCCTCCATCGCGGGATGCAGCGTAGGCGACATGTTCATGGCCGGTATCATTCCCGGTATTCTGATGGGCGTTGCGCTTGCGGTCGTCGTCATGATCGAGGCGCGCAGAAAGGATATTCAGCCTTCCCATCCGAGGCACACGGGTGCTGAGAGATGGGCATCCTTCAAAGATGCTTTCTGGGGCCTGCTGATGCCCGTCATCATTCTCGGCGGAATTTACGGAGGTGTTTTCACTCCGACCGA
>CADCOP010000297.1 GCA_902803065.1 uncultured Lachnospiraceae bacterium
CACACTGGCAAGAGCTCCCTCCATGCCGGCGATCGCGATAATAACGGACGCGCTCATGATCTCATCCATGTGGGACAGAAGGCGGTGCAGCCCAGCCACGCCCACATCATAGAGACGGACGACCTCATTTCCGAAGCACTCTGCCGTAAGCGCAGCTTCTTCCGCGACCGGAATATCACTCGTTCCTCCCGTCGCCACAACGATCCTGCCAATGCCATCCGGCGCAGGCATCTTTCCAAGTATCCCGACGCGGGCGCTGCTGAAGTACCTGAACGAAGGCTCATCACTGAACAGTCCGGAGGCTTCCGCAGACATGCGCGTGATCAGGATTCTTTCCTGTCCGCGGGCTTTCATCGTTTCCGCGATTCCCCGGATCTGCTCCGGTGTTTTTCCTGCACCGTAGATCACTTCAGCAACGCCCTGCCGGATCTGCCGGTGAAGGTCGACCTTCGCATACCCGATGTCCTCATATGGCGCCTGTTTCAGTTTCAGCAAAGCTTCATCAACAGAAACGGCACCGTTCTGTACATTTTCAAGGAGCTTCCGTATTTCTGTCTGCATAAGTTTTCTCCTCATCACTAAAGAAGGCAGACCTGCATCTGCCGTCAGGCCCGCCATATGCGCAGCTGTCTTTGGTTTTGTGTAGAACAAAAGCACACGCTGCCTTTCTGCAGAAAAACGTGTGCTTTCATAGACACAATATTCAGATCCATTATTATCTTATAAAAGAATACAGGCACTTCTGTGCTCTCTTCCGGCTTCCTGCCGGAAAACTCATAGGAATATTCTATATTCAAAAATAATGCCAGTCAATGACTATCTGCGCAATAATCGTTCCTGATCTCATCGACCGCTGCCTGGACCAGCGCTGACATGCCCATTCTTCCAATACCTGCGATCACATTTCCACAGTGATTAAACGGAATCAGGACACGCTTCGCGGAACTCTGCGCAACAGCGAGCGCCATCTGAGGCGTTATCTCCCCGAGCATCGAATCCGCGATCACGATGCCGACCGGGCCGACGATCACATCGGCCGTCCTGCATGCGACGATCACGGGGTTCTCCCCGGTGGCAGCCTCATCAGCGCCTGCCTTCAGCATATTCATCGTGGCACTGCTGTTTGTTCCCACTGCCGTGATCCGGGCATCCGGAATATCACGTTTCAGGGCGGTGATCAGCTGTTTTCCTATACCTCCGCCCTGCGCGTCGATCACTAATATCTTCATTGCTTTCCTCCATACCCCGGATGGGCAGCGCCAGCTGTCACATCACAATGCCCGCGCAGTTATTGATCGTATTACTGCGTTCGCCTTTATACCTGAAGAATATCCTCGGGATCCGGTGTCCCTGCCGCTGCGCGTGAAGGCCTGTGGCCTTTGGAGGCCATAGCTTCCCGCGATTCGTCCGGGAGCATCCGGAAATATTCCTCATGGGCTCTGATGTACGCTTTATTATACTTCTCATCTCCGCCGGCGCGAAGAGCTTCAAAGTAGGAATGCTCTCTGGTCGCGATCTCGGGGCGTATGCGGATGACGGTAGCCTCGCCGATGTTCGTACATGCGCTTGCAATGCGTTTGGCAGATGAGAGAAGATTCATGAAGTTCGTGTCAGCAAACAGGTTGCATTTTCCCGTTCCCATACGGTTCAGGTGATTGACCTTGAAACCGGAGATCAGCTCATCTGCAACCTCCTCGAGCGGCTCGATCTGGAACGCTGCTTCTTCATCGCGTTTGCGGAAAGCAAGATCCGCAAGGTCAAGCATACGCGTCACCAGCCGGATCAGGACCTGAAGCTCCTCCTGAGCCACACCGGAAAATGCCAGTTCTCTCTCGGACAGATCTCTTGCGGACTTGGCAATGTGGACTGCCTCATCGCCGATTCTCTCGAACTCAGATACAACTCTGTAGTACTGATCCAGGATCGAAATGTGATGATCCTCTCGCAGATGCGGGAGAAGTTCCACGATATACCGGCTCGCATGGTCGGTCATCAGATCAATGTTGCCTTCTTCCTCATTGATCTGCTCATCCTTCTTCTCATCATACTGATCGAGGAGCGTAATAGACAGAGAAATATTGGCACGGGCTGCCTCAAACTGTGTAAGGAGAAGGTCATAGCAGCTCCGCAGAGCAAGTGCCGGCGTAGCGAAGAACGCAGGATTGAGTCCGTCCAGCTTGTCCTTGTACCTGTTCTCATGGGCCGGTTCATCCCTGACGATCCTGCGGCTCATTTCCTCATACACATTCAGAAGCGGAAGAAGCAGCAGCGCACAGCCTAAATTGAAAACAGTATTCGTGTTCGCGATGATACCGGAGTTTACAGCCTTGTTCCACACGAAATCAAGCAGCCCGAGCTGATGGACGATGGTCACAACAGCAAAAATAACCGCTGTTTTTGTGAGATTGAACAGGATGTGAACGATTCCTACTCTTTTTGCATCCACCTTCGCACCGATGGAACAGACAATGGCTGTCGTGACGCAGTCACCCAGGTAAACGCCTACGATCACAGGATAAATGGCTTTAAATGTCATGAGTCCCGAAGCCGAAAACGCCTGAAGAATACCGATCGTTGCGCTCGAGCTCTGCAGTACGAAGGCAACAGCCGCGCCGGTCGCATAACCGATCAGCACATTTCCGCCCAGTCCGGACAGAAGCTGTTCAAAAAGCCCTGTCTCCGTAAGATTGCTCACGGCATCCGTCATGTTAAGAAGACCCGAAAACAGAATACCGAAACCGATTGCAATATTTCCGATCGACCTGGAGTTTTTGAAACGGGTCCCCATGATCAGGATGATGCCGATGATCAGGGCGATCGGTGCCAGCGACGAGGGTTTGAAGATCTCAAGCCATGAACCGCCGGAAACATCCATGTCCAGAAGACGGATGATCTGGCCGGTCACAGTCGTACCGACATTCGCGCCGATAATGATCCCCAGTGACTGGTGCAGCGAGAGAATGCCTGCTGCGACAAGACCAGAGGTAATAACGATCGTTGCGGTTGATGACTGAATGAGAGCTGTGACGCCAAATCCAAGCAGAAAAGCCTTGATCGGATTGTTCGTCACATGTTCCATGGCTATCTTCAATGCACCTGACGCGCTTTCTTTCAGACCATCGCCCATAAGACGCATGCCGTAAAGAAACATAGCCAGGCCGCCAAACAGAGTCAGAAGGTCAAAAAAACTCATATTTCCTCCCATGTGATCCATTCAATTTCAAAAAAAA
>CADCOP010000298.1 GCA_902803065.1 uncultured Lachnospiraceae bacterium
TCCGCTCCCTTTTCCACAGGATGCTTCATCTTCCTGTCTGAGGAGGCGTCATACATCTTCAGCAGATTCAGCCGGAGGGCATTTGATACAACACAGAAGCTGGACAGGCTCATGGCCGCGGCGCCGAACATCGGCTCCATGGTCAGGCCGAACCGCGCATAGGCGCCGGCTGCCAGCGGGATCAGGAGCGAATTGTAGATCAGTGCCCAGAACAGGTTCTCAAGAATGTTCCTGTAGGTGGCACGGCTCAGGCGCACGGCTGCGGCCACATCTGTAAGGCGGCTCTTCATAAGGACCACATCCGCTGCATCGATGGCTACATCTGTGCCTGCTCCGATGGCGATACCTATGCTGGCTCTTGTCAGGGCCGGCGCGTCATTGATGCCGTCGCCGACCATAGCGACCTTGCCTTTTTCCTGCAGTCTCCGGATGACAGCTTCCTTTCCGTCCGGAAGAACGCCGGCGACCACTTCGTCAACACCGGCCATCTTTCCTATGGCTTCCGCAGTGCGTTCATTATCTCCTGTCAGCATCACGACATGGATGCCCATGTTTTTCAGTTCCCGGATGGCCTGCGCGCTGTCTTCCTTCATTGTATCAGCCACCGCTATGATACCGGCCAGTTTTCCGTCCGCGGCAAAGAACAGCGGCGTCTTGCCTTCCTGTGCCAGCTTTTCAGCCTTCGTTTTCATATCCCGCGGAACCGCTGCCTTGCCTGAGATGAAACTCAGGTTTCCGCCATACAGAGCCTTCCCTTCCAGGCTGCCGCGAAGTCCGTTGCCCGGCATTGCCATGAAGTCTGTGACTTCTGCTGCGGAAATGCTTTTTTCATCCGTGTATGCCATGACTGCTTTCGCAAGCGGATGCTCACTCTTCTTCTCAAGAGCGGCAGCCATTACCAGCAGTTCGTCTGCGGTCATTCCCTGTGCGGGGAGGATGTCTGTCACCTTCGGCTCACCGTTTGTAATGGTACCGGTCTTATCGAGGGCGATGATCTGCATGGTGCCTGTTTCCTGCAAAGACTCCGCGGTCTTGAACAGGATGCCGTTCCTGGCTCCCATGCCGCTGCCGACCATGATCGCGACAGGAGTGGCAAGTCCGAGGGCGCACGGACAGCTGACAACGAGGACGCAGATGCCTCTCGCCAGCGCAAAGCCCGCCGGTTTCCCGACAAGCAGCCAGATGATCGTGGTTACGACCGCGATCGCTATGACTGCCGGAACAAAATATCCGGAGATCGTATCCGCGAGTTTCGCCACCGGAGCCTTTGTGGCTGCGGCATCACTGACCATGGAGATGATCTGCGCCAGAGATGTATCTTCTCCGACCCTGGTTGCTTCGCATTTCAGAAAACCGGACTGGTTGACAGTCGCAGAAGAAACCGTATCTCCGGGCGCCTTATCGGCAGGGATGCTCTCTCCTGTCAGCGCGGCTTCATTGACTGCGCTGTTTCCCTCGAGGACGATGCCGTCCACGGGTATGTTCTCGCCCGGACGGACGATAAATATATCGCCTTTTCTGACCGAATCCACCGGGACAGTCACTTCCTGTCCGTCACGAAGGATCACTGCCGTCTTCGGAGCCAGCTTCATAAGGCTCTTGAGCGCGCTCGTTGTTTTCCCCTTCGAGTAGGCCTCCAGCATTTTCCCAACCGTGATCAGCGTCAGGATCATGGCTGCGGATTCAAAATAGAACTCCATCATATAAGGCATGGCTGCCTCACTTCCGCCCCTGATCTGCGCGTCTGTCATCACGAACAGCATGATGGTGCTGTATACAAACGCAGCCCCGGAACCGAGTGCGATCAGCGTATCCATGTTCGGAGCTCCGTGAAACAGGCTCTTAAAACCACTGATAAAGAATTTCTGGTTGATCACCATGACGATCCCGGCCAGAAGCAGCTGCAAAAGTCCCATGGCCACATGATTGTTTTCAAAGAATGAAGGGACAGGCCATCCCCACATCATATGTCCCATGGAAAAATACATAAGAACGAGAAGGAACCCAAGCGATGTGAAAAGGCGGCGGCGAAGCACCGGCGTTTCACGGTCTTTCAGCGCATCCTCCTCAGCAGCGATCTTCGCGCTCAGGCTTCCCGCGTCGCGGGCGTTATCTGCTGCTCCCTTGGGCGCGGCTCCGTATCCGGCATTCTCAACCGCCTGCATGATCTGCTCCGGGGAGGCTGTCCCTTCGACGCCCATCGAATTTGTCAGAAGGCTGACGCTGCAGGACGTAACGCCCGGCACTGCGGATACTGCCTTCTCCACGCGCGCCTGGCAGGCCGCGCAGCTCATTCCTGTGACTGTATATTGATCCAAATCGATCCCTCCGCTTTATCTCATTTCTTCATTATTCTTTATTGATCTTTATTGTTCTGCATTACTCATCTGCATAACTCATCGTTATTCATCATTTCATCAGTTTCGGAAGGAGTTTCAGGAGCTCGTCCAGCTTCTCTCCGCTTCCTTCCCGGATATCCTCCGCCACACAGCTGCGCATATGCTCTGCCAGCAGTTCCCTCGAAAAGCTGTTCAGTGCGCAGTTCGCGGCGCTGACCTGTGTCAGGATATCAATACAGTAGATGTCCTTCTCCAGCATCCCGCGGATTCCGCGGATCTGTCCCTCAATGATGCTGAGCCGGCGCATCAGTGCCTTTCTCTCTTCATCGGACCTCATTTTATGTCTCTCAGACCCGCAGCAGCAGCCTTCTCCGGCTGCATTATTCATGGCAGTATCATTATTCATGGCACTATCATTAGTCATCGCGAATATTCCTCATCTTTTCTGCATCGCTCAGATCATCAATGTCATTTTCATGATCATCTTCCGGCGCATTACTTCAACGTCAAATACCCCCAGGGGGTATTTGTGCATGGCATCATCATACACCCCCCGGGGGTATTTTGCAATAGTTTTTCCAATACATTTTTTGCATTATAGTTATTGTATTACATCTTTATTGTATTACATCTTTGCATTGCAGTTTTTGCAATAGCACTGTTATTACAATTCACTCAGAACCGCAGCACCGATGACGAGCACAGCACCTATGATCCCGGTGATATCCAGCTTCTCGCGGAGAAGTACTGCGGAGAGCAGGACCGCCACCACCGGATCGATGTAGCTGAGCAGCGCAACGGTATGTGCTTTGAGCTGACTGACGGATCCGAAATATAAAAGGTACGCGATCCCTGTGTGAACCACACAGACAATGGCCAGAAACAGGGCGCTTACCGGCGTAATACTTTTCGGCGCAGTCCGCTCAGCCAGAAGCACATACGGGATCAGGATCACTCCCGCCGAAAAAAGCTGTAGCACCGTTTTCTCAAATACGGGAACACTGCCCAGATGCTTGTTGCACAGAATGACACACGCATACAGCAGCGCAGCCGCCAGTCCCAGAAGGATACCGCGAAGTTCTGATACGCCGGCAATTCCTGTCTCAATGATTCCTGACACTAACACGATTCCCAGCACGGCTGCCGGCACGCAGAGCATCTGCCGCCGGGTCATGCTCTCGTGAAGGATAAAGGGAGACGCGATCAGAACAAATACCGGCGCCATGTAGTAACAGACAGTGGCCGCTGCAACGGACGTGTAATTGTATGCTTCAAATAAAAAGATCCAGTTAAAGCCCATCATGCATCCGGACGCACACAGAAGCAGCAGTTTTGCCCGCACCGCCGCTGTCTCCGGGCGGATACCGCGCGCCGCCATGACCAACGCCAGAAAGATGCTTCCGGTCAATCCCCGCATCATAGCGATCATCCCGGAAGGAAGCGGGATCAGTCTTCTGAAGATGCCGATCGTTCCGAAGATCACCATAGAAAGAATGATCCGAAGCCTGGCGCCGGATATGTCTGCTGTCACTTTTTCACTGTATTTCAATGCTTTTATACCTTTCTTCCGGAATGTAATACCCAGCTGCAATTTTTCAATGCATTTTTTTAATGCACTTTTTTAATGCAATGCTCAAATACAACACTCAATCGCTTATCATTATAGATAATCCGGTCCGCAAGTCAAACATATTCTCAGGATCGTTCTATCGTAAGTTCATGATCCATGATCCTGGCTGCAGGAGCAGAAATTGCGGCATTGAGTTTTCCGCAGACCCGTTGTATGATGTGGGACATAGAAACTGTCAGCTTCATTTCAAAGGATGGCTTTCCCGCCGTTCAAAGGTATACCGTATGAAACTGTTTCGACATTCCCTTCTCTGTTTTGCAGCCTTGCTTCTGCTGTTTTCAGTTCCCCTGCCTTGTGCGGCAGCGGAGAACACGATCCCGGACAATGCATCTGTAAACAATACGAAAAACTGGAATACCAGTGATCCCACTGTCACCATATTCATCGCATCCGACCTGCATCTGCTCTCTCCCTCGCTTACTGACGGCGGTGAGGCCTTTACAGATATCACAGAGCGCGGCGACGGGAAGGCTGTGTATTATTCGGATGAGCTTCTCAATGCTTTTGTGCAGGAAGTCCTTGCGGCGTCTCCCGACTATGTCCTCATGACGGGGGACCTGACCTTCAACGGCGAAAAGCAGAGCCACCTGGACCTGGCAGAGCAGCTGCGCGTTCTTGAGGACAACGGCATCTCATGCCTGGTCATTCCCGGAAACCATGACCTGAACTGCCGGAGCGCGAGGAAATATTCCGGCTCGGAGATGCTTATGACAGAGACTGCAGATCCGGAGGGTTTTGCTCAGATCTACTCGGATTTTGGTTATGAACAGGCCGTTTCCCGTGCACCGGATTCACTGAGCTACACCTATGATCTTGCCGATGGTCTCCGCCTTCTGTGCATCGATGTCAATACGCCTGAATTCCCCGGGCTCCTGACCCAGGGGACTCTGGACTGGGCCGAGATGCAGCTTAAAGAGGCTGAAAAGCAGAACATACGGGTCATTGCCTGCAGTCACCAGAACCTGAACGCTCACAACAGCCTGTTCATTGATGGCTATAACATGGGATATGCTTCCTCGCTTCGCTCTCTGTACAAAGAGCATGGCGTCAGCCTTAATTTCAGCGGACACATCCATCTGCAGCACATCTCGCAGATCGACGGTGTCACCGACATAGCTACTTCAGCCATGTGCGTATATCCCTGTCATTACGGTATCTTCCGCCTTGAGCGGGCAGATTCTGTCAGCGGGAACGCAGCCGGTCATAAAACAGCCTCTGTCGATCCGGCCGGGGACGACGCCGCTGACGCCATGGCGGATCACAATGTCATCCGTGGTAATGACGTTTGGAACTACACATATGAAACGAAAGAAGTCGATGTGACCGGCATGGCACAGCGCCTCGGCTCAGAAGATCCCGTTCTCCTTGATTTTAAGGAGTACTGCCGGTCTATCTTTACAAGGACAGGCATGCGGCAGCTGGAGGCGGAGCTGGCAGAACTCCCTGTTTCCGATGAAGTGAAAGCGGAAATGGCGGACGGCATCAGCCGTCTGAACCTGGCCTACTTCAGCGGGCGCCCGGACACATTTGAGGGGTTTGAAGACCTTCTGGAGCTCTGGCAGAAAAACGCTCCGCAGAGCTTCTATATCGTTTATCTTCACAGCCTGAAAGACGAAGAGCCCGCAGACATGACAGTCCTGCAGGGCACTCTGTAAAAAAGCTGCCGGGGCAGCGGACCTTTCCGCTCTCTCCGGCAGCTTTGCTTTGTTGTCTTTATTTTTCTTACCAGTATCTGACTTCCCTGAACAGCGGCGTTGAAAAATATCGTTCCGCTGTATCCGGAAGAATCGTAACGACGGTCTTTCCTTTTCCGAGCTTCTTCGCAAGACGAAGCGCTGCGCAGACATTTGTTCCGCTGGAGATGCCGCACATAATGCCCTCCATGGATGCGAGCAGCTTGGATGTCTTGATCGCCTGCTCGTCCTTTACGATGCAGATGTCATTGTAGATATTCTGATCCAGGATCCCCGGGATCAGGCCGTCACCGATGCCCATCTGCAGATGCGTTCCCACAGAACCGCCGGAGAGGATGGCCGCATGCTCAGGCTCGACCGCCCATATCTCCATGTCCGGATTGGCTTTGCGGAGCGTCTGGCCGATGCCGGTGATCGTTCCGCCGGTGCCGATTCCGGAGCAGAAACCGTCCACGGGATGTCCCAGCTCTTTCAGGATCTCTTCACCCGTCAGCCTCTGGATCTCCACATTCGCGAAATTTTCAAACTGCTGCGGAACATATACTGCCGGATCTTCTTTCTGCATGCGCATGGCGATATTGACGCACTCATTGATGCACTCACCAATGTTTCCGTCATCATGGACGAGGATGACTTCCGCGCCGTAGTGCTCGATCAGCTTTCTTCTCTCCTCACTGACAGAATCAGGCATGATGATCCTGACCTTGTAGCCTCTGACGGCGCCAACCAGAGCCAGTCCGATTCCCTGGTTTCCGCTCGTAGGCTCTACGATCACGCTGTCCGGACCGATCAGGCCCTGCTCCTCGGCTTTTTGGATCATGGCAAAGGCAGTCCTTGTCTTAATGGATCCGCCTACGTTCATACCTTCAAATTTAACAAGGACCTCGGCGCTGTCCTCATCCGTCATGCGGTTCAGCCGGATCAGCGGCGTATTTCCCATGGCCTCCAGTATGTTATCAGCAATCATTATTCCGTCTTCTCTTTCCTGATCTTTCAAAAAAATATAAACTGTGTTCCTGTTCAGAATGCTGCCCGGGAGCACTTTTGCCCGGCGCAGCGCAGAACGCCGTTATCATATCACATACTGCGATCAAAAAACAACTCTAATCATCATGAAGCATTACGCTTCGCCATCCCTCACACATACTCTGTCTGCCAGGAGATCATCCGCCTCATGACCCATTTACCGTTGATATCCACATAGCCGTTGTAAATTCCTCTACGCA
>CADCOP010000299.1 GCA_902803065.1 uncultured Lachnospiraceae bacterium
TCACAGCTGTCTGCGAACGCAGCCATCGCAGGCTCCTGTTCTGCAAACACATAAGCTTATGTACACTTATGTACGCAGCCTCCTGCTCCGCAGGGACGGCAGCCTATGCACACAGCCCGGGCAGGCTCCTGTTTCGTGAACAGGCATTCGGAAGGAACGAAGCTGAGATCTACGGCTTACGCAGACTCAGGGGCCGGGGCAAGAGCGTAGCGTATATGCGCGAATACCCCGGCCCCATAGTCGGAGTTAGCCGTCAGCTCAGCGCAGTGGTCCGAGCCTGTGACCGAAACAGGAGCCTGCGCGGGCGTCCGCATAGCCACAGATAACCTGCGCGGACGTCCGCAAAGCCACCAATAGCCGCCGACAGCTGCCAATAGCTGCCGATAGCCGCCAATGTCCTCCGCGGGCGTCCGCATAGCTGTCCTGCTCAGCTCTTCTGCACAGCAGCCGCTGAATGACGCTGCTTCTCTTTCCTTCTCTGCGCAAGAGCAAAGATAACAAGAGAGATGATCGTTACGATATACGGGATCGGAGCAACCAGGTTCGAGTCAACGCCGGTTGCGGAGACCTTGATACCGAGAGCCTGCGCAAATCCGAAGATCAGCGCAGCAAGCATAGAACCTACCGGTTCTCCGCCGCCCATGGACTGTGCGGCCAGCGCGATGAAGCCTCGGCCGGCGACCATGTCCTGGGACCATCCCATAGCGTAGTACATGGACATGAAAGCACCGCCCATGCCTGCAAGCACACCGCCAATACCGATGGTGATGTAGCGGATCTTTGAAACGCTGACACCTACGGAAGATGCCGCATTCGGATTCTCACCGACCGAGCGGATATTCAGACCGAGAGGCGTCTTGTACAGAAGTACGTATGTCAGCCACACGAATATGAACGCAAGGTATGTGAGAAGCGAATGGCCCGAGATGATCTTTCCGATGATCGGGATCTGCCGGATCAGCGGAATATGGATACTCGGGATCTGCAGAGCCTTTGTGATCAAAGCCGTTGTAGAGGCCTGTCCTGTGATGACCTTGACAAGGAACAGTGCTCCTCCGGAACCGATCATATTGATCGCAGTACCGGTAAGGATGATATCTGTCCTCAGATTAAAGGCAAAGAATCCCATGACCAGCGACTCGATCAGGCCAACGCACATGGCAGCAAGCAGGCCGATCAGCCAGCTCTTTGTCCAGTACGCGCTCAGTGATCCGAACAGGGCGGACATCATCATGATACCTTCAAGACCGATGTTGGAAACGCCGCCCTTTTCACCGATGACAGCTGCCAGCGTAGCAAACAGGATCGGCGTAGCAATACGAATGATCGAGAAGAAGAAATCCGTTGTGAAAATATTCATTATTTCTGTCCCCTCCCTTCTGCTGCAGCTTTCTGAGCAAGCTCTTCCTGCGCGCTGCTGACAACAAGTTTCTGGCGATAGCCTGCCAGGAACTGTTTCGCCGCGAAGAATACGAAGATGACCGCCTGGATGATGCTGATCAGCTGGGACGGAACATTCGCGTTCGTGGACATGAGCGTACAGCCCTTTGTCAGATAAGCCATGAAGAAAGCGGCAAACGGTACGAAGATCGGATTATTGCCTGCCAGGATAGCTACCGTGATGCCTGTCCAGCCGTACTGCGGCTGCTGTATCCAGTTGTAAACCGAATAACGGCCAAGCATTTCAATACCGCCGCCCATACCGGCAAGGATACCGCCGATCACCTGGCACATGATAACGATCGCTGCGACATTCATTCCTGAATACATGACGAACGGCTGGTTGATACCGGTCATGCGGATGCCGTAGCCCCATTTCGTACGATACATGAAGAACCAGCAGATGACGACCATGATCAGGCCGACGACAAATCCCCATGACAGGCGGGATCCGTTGTTGATCATCTGCGGAATCGCCGCATTCGCGCGGAACGGATATGTCTGCGTAACGCCCTTGCTTGTATCGGCAAGGAAGGTATTCATCAGATAGTTGATCATGTACATGATCACATAATTGAGCATCAGGGAGTTAACCATCTCCGATACTCCCAGCTTTGCCTTGAGTACCGCGGGGATCAGCATCATAACTCCGACTGCCAGGGCGCCGACAACAATGGCAAATACCATAAGAAGCGGGCCGGGAAGCGGACAGTACACAGCAACGAGAGCCGTCACGAAGGCTCCGAGCATAATACCGCCCTCAGCGCCCAGGTTAAACTGGTTAGCCGAGAACATGATGCAGGTGGCAAGTCCCGTAAACATGATCGGGATCATCTGCGCAAGTACATCCGTAAAGCTCTTCAGGCTGAACGACCCGTTCTTGCGGAACAGGGGACTGATCAGCATTTCACGGAGAGCCTTCGCGGATGAACTCATCTTTTCCGCAAAAGAAGATCCGTCAGCGCTGACAAAGATCAGAATAAAGGCAACGGCAAGAGCAATGCCCATGGCTGCCAGCGCACGGATAACAGTAAATTTGATGCTGTTTTTCCGGCTCATTTTGACGCTGTTTGAATTACTCATGGCATACCCTCCTGATCTCTTCCGGAGACTGCTGCTCAATACCAAGCATGTATTTACCCATCAGTTCATCCGTAAGCTGTTCTGTGTCCTCAAAATATGCCGCGATCCTGCCGCCGCACATGATGATAAGACTGTCGGAAAGTTCCATGACCTCATTCAGATCGGCCGATACCAGAAGGACCGCGATGCCCGAGCGGGACAGTTCGACCAGCTTCTTGCGGATGAATTCCGTGGCACCTACGTCGATGCCTCGTGTCGGCTGATCCGCGATGATCAGTTCAGGTTCATTGGAGAACTCTCTGGCAACAACGACCTTCTGAATATTTCCTCCGGAAAGGCTGCCGATCTGCTGACTTGCCGAACCGCACAGGACTGTATAATCCCTGATCAGGCGGCTGCTTTCCTCATGGATCGCACCCATATCGAACAGCAGTCCCTTATTGAATTCTTTTTTTCCGCAGCGGTCACTGATCAGGTTCTCCTCGATAGATGCCGTGGCAGCGATACCGTAGAGCATACGGTCTTCCGGAACCAGAGATATATGTCTGTCGCGCAGCTGCTTCTGGTTGAGCCCGATAATGTTCTCGCCATTCACCTCAATCGTTCCGGCATTAGGTGTATTGAAACCGAACAGCATATCGACCAGTTCTTTCTGACCGTTGCCCTCAACGCCGGCAATGCCGAGGATCTCGCCCTTGCGTACGGACAGGGACACCTTATCCAGCATCTTCTTGCCCCATTCATTGACATACTCAAGATTCCGTACCTTCAGGACCTCTGTCGTCGGAACTGCCTTATCCTTGTCAACAGTCAGCACGACATCACGGCCGACCATCAGACGGGAGATCTCCTCCGGAGTAACATTCTTAGTCTCATAAATACCCATGGAACGGCCGCCGCGAAGAATCGTCATTCGATCCGTGATCTCCATGATCTCATTGAGCTTGTGAGAAATAAAGATCAGCGTATATCCCTGTTCCTTCAGGTGTTTCAGTTCAACAAACAGTTCTGCTGTTTCCTGTGTGGTAAGAACTGCCGTCGGCTCGTCGAGAATCAGTATTTTCGCGCCGCGGACAAGCGCTTTTAAGATCTCGACCTTCTGTTTCATACCTACCGGAATATCCACGACTCTCGCGTTGGCATCGACCGGCAGATTGAATTTTTTGGAGTATTCTTCCGTGATCCTGACCGCTTCCTTGTAATCGATCAGCATTCCGGATTTTCTGGGCACCATGCCCAGCACCATATTTTCGGCTACTGTAAGACTGGGTACCAGCATGAAATGCTGATGTACCATACCGATTCCTTTTGAGATAGCCACTGTCGGTGAAGACAGATGAACGACTTCCCCATTTACAAGGATCTGACCCGAAGTGGGCTGTTCAAGGCCGAAAAGCATTTTCATCAGGGTGGATTTTCCTGCTCCGTTTTCACCCATCAGAGCATGGATCTCACCCTTTCTGACATCGAAATTGACATCCTGGTTCGCCACCGTACCGTTCGGGTAAACCTTAGTGATGCCTTTCATCTGGATGACTAACTCTTCCCCCATTAGCAATCACTCGTCCTTCCTGTGTGATATTTTAATCGCGTTGAATACTGAAATGAGGAGGCTGAGTGCAGCCCCCTCACTTCCGATCTTTCACGACAGCCGCAGCCCTCTGCATATGTGAGGGTCTGGCCGGCTCCGGAAAGATATCATCCGGCAGGCCGGATTCCATTGTTCAACTCAGATTATCTTTATCCGTTTTGATTATGGACGGACAGCGTCACGCTGTGCCTGTGCTGCCTCGTTTCCGCCTTCATCAAATGCAGACGGAACAACGATATCTCCGCTGGAGATGCCATCGATAGCTGCCTGAACAGCTGCCTTGGTATCTTCGCTTGCATATGTATCGAAGTTCTTATCGGTAACGATGCCTACACCGCCTTCTGTGATACCAAGAGATACCTTCTGACCGAAGAGCTCTTCGCCTGCATCCCACTGATCGAAGAACCAGATCAGAGAGTTGCCTACGTTCTTAAGTCCGGATGTCAGAGTGATTGCTGCAAGATCCTCAGAGAGAGTCAGCTCCTGGTCGGAGTCAACGCCGATGAACCAGCCGCCGTTTGTCTCAAGGATAGCTTCTGCCGCGCCGTTACCTGCATTACCGGCAACACCCCAGATGATATCGCACTTGGAGTCATTGACCATGGAGATACCATACTCTTTTGCTTTTGCTGTATCAACATAATCAGATGTGTAGCGCACGTCAACCTTTGTATCCGGGTCAACCGCCAGAGCGCCTGCAATATAACCAGCCATGAAATCATTGATGACCGGGCTGTCATAACCGCCGACAAAACCGATGACCTTATCCTCGTTGATTCTGTCAACGTTTGTATCCTGTGTCATGCTTGCCGCAAATGTACCAACAAGATATCCAAGGTCATTCTGCTTGTAAACGATATTTACAACGTTTGAGTCAACTCCTGCATATGTGTCATCATCGAAGATCAGGTATTTCTGATCCGGATAAGCTTCAGCAACTTCTTTCAGATAATCAGGCATCTGATAGGTTCCGCATACGACCAGGTCATACTCCATGGAATCGGATACTTCATACAGAGTCTCCAGCCACTTCGGCTGATCCTGTGCAGTACCGCCCAGCTCGATGGTGTTCAGAGTGATTCTGCCGTCTGCCTCAAGCTGCTTCAGACCTGCTTCCGCAGAATCGAAGAAGGATTTGTCGCCCAGATTTCCGTTAACGATGTATACAACGTTACGAACCTCTGCTTCAGCTGCCGCCGGAACAGCCATAGCGGCTATTGCCAGTGTTGAGAGTGCAGCCAGTTTAGCAATTGTAGATTTCTTCATGTTCTTTCTCCTCTCGTTTATAAATATTTTTTTATTTTTTAAGTATCCGGAATGATACTCATTCCCCTTTAACAGGCAACAAAAACCTTTACAGCAATGCAGCTGTTTCCAGAGCGACCTTCATCATATTCGTGAACGAAGTCTGCCTGGATTCAGCATCCATTTCTTCCTTGCTGACCATGGAATCTGAAACGGTAAAGATGCCAAGAGCCTTTACTCCTGCCCTTGCCGCATTGCAGTAAAGAGCATAGCTTTCCATCTCTGCCGCAAGTACGCCCATCTTTCTCCATGTTTCCCACTCCGGCGTATCATTGTAGAAAATATCGGATGAGAGCACGTTTCCTACGGTAAAACGGAAGCCGTTCTTCCTGGCGGAGGCGACCGCTTTCTCAAGAAGCTCAAAGGATGCTCCCGCCGAATAGGTCCCGGGAAGATGATACTGGTGAGCGTAGTTGCTGTCCGTACTTGCCGAGGCTGCCATTACGATGTCTCCCAGCTTCAGATCTTCATGCATTGCTCCGCAGGAGCCGATCCTGATGAGATTCTGAACACCGTAAAAATGGATCAGTTCATATGTATAAATTCCGATGGACGGGCATCCCATACCGGTACCCATGACAGAAACTTCCTTTCCATCGTATTTACCGGTGAACCCGAACATATTTCTTACTTCATTGAAGCGTTTTACATCTGAGAGAAAGTTCTCAGCTATAAACTGCGCGCGAAGCGGATCTCCGGGAAGAAGAACAGTTTTAGCAATATCCCCGGGAGCAGCCGAATTATGTGGTGTGCCCATTTGTATTCCCCCTCTCAATTTTCTGTGGATTTTTCCGATAGGCATTCCGCCTTCGTTTGTATATAATACCATATTTCACCATCAATTCCAACAGTTTTTAGTAAAAAACATCCCATTCAATGAAGAAAGCATAGTCTGCCGCGTCAAAAAAAAGACCATACATTTTTACATGTATGGTCTTCATTTTCATTTCATGTCTGGTCTTTATTTAGCGTAATCGACAACTCTTGACTCGCGAATAAGGCTGACTTTGATCTGGCCCGGATATTCGAGCTCAGTCTCGATCTGCTTCGCTATATCTCTGGCCAGCAATACCATTTCGGCATCGTTGACCTGTTCAGGAACTACCATGATCCGTATCTCTCTGCCTGCCTGGATGGCAAACGATTTTTCAACACCCTTAAAGGAATTCGTAATATCTTCTAACTGTTTAAGCCGTTTTGTGTAAGTTTCCAGTGTTTCTCTTCTTGCACCGGGTCTTGCGGCAGAGATCGTATCCGCCGCCTGTACGATGCAGGCGATCAGGGTCTCTGGTTCCACATCCCCGTGATGAGCCTCGACCGCATTGATCACAGTCGCCGACTCCTTATATTTTCTGCAGAGGTCCGCACCGATCTGGACATGCGAGCCCTCCATCTCATGATCAATTGATTTACCGACGTCATGAAGCAGTCCCGCTCTTTTGGCGATCCTGACGTCAACACCGATCTCACCAGCCAGGAAGCCGGCCAGATGAGCAACCTCAATCGAATGCTTCAGAGCATTCTGACCATAACTCGTTCTGTATTTCATTCTTCCGAGAAGCTTCACAAGTTCGGGATGGATGCCGTGAACACCAACCTCAAGGCAGGCCGCTTCACCTTCCTCACGGATGATCGTATCAACCTCTCTCTGCGCTTTTTCAACCATTTCCTCGATCCTTGCCGGATGGATACGTCCGTCAACGATCAGTTTTTCAAGCGCGATCCTTGCAACCTCTCTTCGGATCGGATCAAATCCGGACAGAATTACCGCTTCCGGCGTATCGTCGATGATCAGATCAACGCCGGTCATCGTTTCAAGAGTTCTGATATTTCTTCCCTCTCTTCCGATGATCCTGCCCTTCATTTCATCATTGGGGAGCTGAACGACAGAGATCGTCGATTCAGCAACATAATCCGCCGCACAGCGCTGAATTGCTGTAACGACATACTCCTTAGCCTTCTTTCCGGCTTCATCTCTCGCCCTGCTTTCCAGTTCTTTATAAAGCCGGGCAGTATCAGTTTTTACTTCGTCTTCAACAGTTTTTAAAAGATATTCCTTAGCCTGTTCGGAGGTCAGACCCGAGATACGCTCGAGTTCCTGTACTCTTTGTCCAAGAATCCTGTCAGCTTCCGCACGTTTTTTCTTCAGCTCTTCCTCTTTGGCTGTCAGACTGCTCTCACGGCGTTCCAAAGCTTCCGCCTTCTTGTCAATGGATTCCTCCTTTGAAAGAACGCGTTTTTCATAGCGCTGGACTTCTGCTCTGCGATCCTTGGCTTCCCTCTCGGACTCATTTTTCATCCGGAGAGTTTCCTCCTTCGCTTCAAGAAGAGCTTCGCGCTTCTTTGTCTCTGCCGCCCTGAGCGCCTCATCCAGTATCTGCCTTGCTTTCTCCTCCGCGCTTCCGATCGTTTCCCTGTTTTTCTGTTCACGACGATTAACGGCGATAATAGCACTCACAGGCACCGAGACGAGCAATGTTATGACAACCGCGATCACAACATGCATCATGGCTAACTGAGTACCTCCTTATTTAGTTTTCATGGCTCATAAACAATTTATTATTTTACACGTTATAAAAAACTATGTCAATGCCCGTTTTATATCCGAATAGGCGAAACCTTTACGCATAAGGAACTGATAAAACCTTCTTTTTTCGTCTTCGGAAGCAGATCCGGCATCATATTTCTTTTTTTCTGCCCATATCCGGATCAGCTCGCTATTCTCAGGCATGTCAGCTTCTTCCAGGGCTGCCCGGATGATATCCTCACTGACTCCTTTCCCGCGGAGCTCACCTGCCAGCTGGGCAGCGCTTTTTGTATGCTTTCTGCCCTCAATGTACATTCCGCAGTAACGCAGGTCATCCAGATAGCGCAGCTCTTTCATGCGCTCCGCAGCCAGGATCGCAGTCTCCTCCGGGTATTCTTCTTCACGGAGCTTGTCAATGATCTGTCTGACCGTTTTATCCTGTCTGCCAAGAATATGCATACAGCGGGAAACAGCCCGCTTCGGAAGTATTTCGCCGCGGATGCGTTTTTCCTTCTCCTCATCCAGCTCCTCTCCTTCCGTGATCCCGACAGCTCTCATTTCGGACGGATACAGAAGAAACGCCGGACTGTCGTTAAGCCAGATCCGGTATTTTCCGCCTCTGACCTTTTCCACACGCGTGATCTTCATATTCAGTTATTGTCCCTTCCGGTGATCATTGAGAGGAGCCTTCACAGCACACAGCCCCGGCAGCAGATCAATCCCCGTCCTGCTCTCTTTCGGACCCTGCTGCCTCAGGATCCTGCTCGAGTCCGCAGGCGACGCGGACCTTGTGTTCGACCTCCTGCATAACATCCGGATGCTCCGCAAGATAGATCTTGGCATTTTCACGGCCCTGTCCGATCTTCTCGCCCTTATACGCATACCATGCGCCGCTCTTGCTGATCACATTCATGCCGGCTGCGAGATCCAGGATATCGCCCTCCCTGGAAATGCCTTTTCCGAACATGATGTCGAATTCAGCTTCCTTGAACGGCGGAGCGATCTTGTTTTTAACAACGCGGATCCTCGTTCTGTTTCCGATGACCTCACCGCCCTGCTTGATCGATTCGATCCTGCGCACGTCCATGCGGATGGAGGAATAGAATTTCAGGGCGCGTCCGCCGGTCGTCGTCTCGGGATTGCCGAACATAACTCCGACTTTTTCACGCAGCTGATTTATGAAGATAACGATACAGTTTGATTTGCTGATAACGCCAGTCAGCTTGCGAAGCGCCTGTGACATAAGTCTGGCGTGAAGGCCCACATGGGAATCCCCCATATCGCCGTCGATCTCTGCCTTCGGTACAAGAGCCGCAACTGAGTCAACAATAATGATGTCGACTGCTCCGGACCGCACCATAGTCTCCGTGATCTCCAGTGCCTGCTCACCATTGTCCGGCTGGGAAATATAAAGATTGTCAATATCCACGCCTATATTTTTCGCGTAGACCGGGTCAAGCGCATGCTCTGCATCTATAAATCCGGCAATTCCGCCCCTTTTCTGCACTTCAGCGACCATGTGCAGGGCAACCGTCGTTTTACCGCTGGACTCAGGCCCGTAGATCTCAACGATCCTTCCTCTCGGCACTCCGCCCAGCCCCAGCGCAATATCCAGGCTGATGGAACCGGTTGGAACCGTTTCCACGTTCATGTGCGCGCCCTGATCGCCAAGTTTCATGACAGAGCCTTTTCCGAACTGTTTCTCGATCTGTGAAAGGGCCGCGTCAAGAGCCCTTAACTTATCCTCATTAGCCATTTCTCATTCTCCTTAGGTTTCGAACGTATGTTCGTTTCTTTTTTGATGTTAATATATTTTTTTTCTCTTGTCAAGCTTTCATTACAAAAAGAAAGGCGCGGCACCGCTTCCGCGCGTTCTGCCCCGCCTCACATAATATCACATAATGATTGTAAAAGTCAACCGCCTGTAACGATCCGGCGGATATCATTGAACAGAATAAAGACCATCAGGAGCATCAGCAGCATGAACCCGGCAAAATGGACCATTCCTTCCTTGTCGGGATCGACCCTTTTCCTCCGGATGACTTCGAGGAACAAAAACAGCAGCCTCCCGCCGTCAAGAGCCGGCAGCGGCAGCAGGTTCATGACACCGAGGTTCGCACTCAGAAGAATGGAGATGTTCATCATGTTCAGCATGACATAATACCATCCGTCCGTCCTGCTCTCCTCATAGGTCTCACCGATCATGGATACCACACCCACAGGTCCCGAAAGGTCCTGGGCGCCTGCCTTCCCCGTGATCAGAAGCCGCAGGCTCCCGAGTGTAGTGCTGACCCAGAACCTGACCTCATAGAGCCCGTAGCGGATTGTCCTGAGAAACCCAAGTTTCTCCCGGTTCGACGATGATCCGGATACGCCGAGAATATACCTCCCGTTTCCGTCATCCGCTGCCGTAAGAGTGACTGTGTGTGCCTCCCCGCCGCGCACGTACTCGATCTCGACCGGAGTACCCTCCGAGAGGATGTCCTGGTGGAACGATACATAATTGGATATGTCCCTGTAAAGGTACATGTTTTTCCCGTTGATCTTTGTGATCATATCTCCCGGTTCCAGGCCAGCCTGCTCGGCGGGATACCCTTCCGAAACGGCAAGCAGCACCGGAAGATCACAGCCTGCATTCATCAGGAGGATCACTGATATCACATACGCGAAGATAAAATTAAACAGCGGTCCGGCAGCAACCACAAGGATCCTGATCCATACAGGTCTGGAGCCAAAAGCCCCCTGCTGCATGTCATTTTCATCCTCGCCAAGCATGGCACAGGAGCCGCCGATGGGAAACAGCTTCACGCTGTAGCGCGTGCCTCCCTTCACAAAGCTCAGGAGCCTGGGCCCCATCCCCAGGGAAAACTCATTGACCGTGATCCCTCCGAGTTTCGCAAAGAGAAAATGGCCGAATTCATGGAACAGAATGATAACACTGAAGATCAGGATGGCAACAATGATGCTCAAGCGGGCCACCTGCTTTCGATCTGTTCATAAACGGTCTTCTCCGTGTCAAGTATTTCACTGACAGTTGGCGACGCGATCACGGTATGGCTGCGCATGCAGTATTCAATGATCTCATAAATATCCGTAAACCCGATCTTTCTGTCTAGGAATTTGCCGACCGCGCGCTCATTTGCCGCGTTAAATACAGTCGGCATGGAGCCGCCGTCCCGGCAGGCCTCCATCGCGAGCTCAAGGCCCCGGAAGGTCTTCATATCCGGTTTTTCAAACGTCAGTCCGGCAAGAGCCCCGAAGTCAAGCCTCTCACCCTTCAGGAATACCCTGTCAGGATAAAACAGCGCGTATTGTATGGGAAGCTTCATGTCAGGAGTTCCCAGCTGCGCGATGACAGCGCCGTCGGCAAACTGCACCATGGAGTGAATCACGCTCTGAGGCTGGATCACGACCTCTATGTTTTCAAGCGGAACGTCAAACAGCCATCTGACTTCCATCACCTCCAGCCCCTTATTGACCATGGAAGCAGAATCGATCGTGATCTTTCTACCCATGTTCCAGTTCGGATGCTTCAGCGCGTCTTCCACTGTCACGCTCCTCAGCTGTTCCGGCGTAAATCCTCTGAACGGGCCGCCGGAGGCAGTAAGAAGAATCTTTTCGATCTGTTCATGCTTCTCGCCGTGAAGACACTGAAAAATGGCTGAATGCTCGCTGTCCACCGGATAGATGTTCACATGCATATCCTTCGCAAGAGGCATGATGATGTGTCCCGCGGTCACAAGTGTCTCCTTGTTCGCGAGAGCAATATCCTTACCCGCGCGGATCGCGGCAAGCGTCGGAAGGATGCCTATCATTCCCACAACAGCTGTGACGGTAATGTCCGCGTCCTTAAATGCTGCTGTTTCCTCCAGGCCCTGCATGCCGCAGACAATACGCACATCCGTATCCGCTGTCCGGACGCGCAGGTCAGCTGCCGCGTCTTCATCCGCCACACACGCGAGGGCAGGGTGAAACTCGCGGATCTGTTTTTCCAGCAGTTCTGTGTTCTTTCCGCACGAGAGCGCGACGACCTTCAGCGCGTCCGGATTTCTGCGGACGACCTCCAGTGTCTGCGTTCCAATGGATCCGGTGGATCCGAGAATGGAAATTCTTTTCATTGTTTTCGCTTCCTTAAATCAGTTTATGACCCCACATTACAGCAGGATCTTTGCAAGCAGGAAAATAACAGGTGAAGTAAAGATCACGCTGTCAAACCGGTCCAGGATCCCGCCGTGGCCAGGTATCAGCTTTCCGTAATCCTTTACATCATGGTTTCGCTTGATCGCGGATGCCGCGAGATCACCGACCATGGAAATCAGAGCTCCGGCAGCGCAGATGATCATATACTGTCCCACCGGATATCTGCCTGTAAAATGACCTGTTGCGCCAGCATAGACAGCTCCGAGCAGAGCTGCTCCGGCAACGCCTCCCACAGCCCCTTCTATTGATTTTTTCGGACTGAGCACCGGCGCCATCTTGTGTTTGCCGAACAGCATTCCGGCACAGTAGGCGCAGGTATCGCATCCCCAGGAGCTTAAGAAGATAAGCCAGACCGTGACCTTTCCGTGATCAAGCATCCTTGTCCTGAATATGCACGAAAGCATGACCGCTACATAGATGACCCCGAAATAGGCAGCCATCGTCTGTCCTGAAAGGTACCTGGGAAACATAAAAACATACACGCACATGAGGGCGATCAGGATCCCGACCGCTGCCAGTTCAAGATATGAATCCAGACCTGCGAACATCAGAATATAATAAACTGCCGCTCCGGCGTAAGCTGTCACCGCCATCGGAGACCATTTCTTATCCTCAACGTTTGTAACACGGTACAGCTCGGACATTCCTATGACCGATACCGCCAGCAGTGTCACGCAGAGGACCGCGCCTCCCGCGTTGATAGTCAGCAGAGCTGCAGCCACAAGCACGATCCCGCTAGCCAGACGAGTCCAAAACACGATTATTCCTCCTTCAGACCGCCGTACCTGCGGTCTCTGCTGTTGTACTTTTCAATAGCCCTGAGCAGTTCCTGCCTGTCGAAGGCAGGCCACGGAACCTCGGTAAAATAGAACTCCGTGTACGCAAGCTGCCACAGCAGATAATTGGAAAGTCTCTGCTCGCCGCTTGTACGGATGAGGAGATCCGGGTCGGGTATTCCCCGGGTATCCAGATGATCTGATATGACTTCTTCCGTAATGTCCAAAGCGTTCAGGCTCCCGCCGGCGCACTCCTGCGCGATATTCCTGACGGCGCGGGTGATCTCGTCGCGGCTTCCGTAATTCAGAGCGATCTGAAAATTCAGGCCGGTATTGTTCTTTGATGTTTCCTCCAGGACCTTCAGGCTCTCCTGCAGGTCATCCGCGAACGCGGAAGGATCGCCGATCACACGTACCTTCATGTTGTTATCCATGGCTGTCCTGATGCAGGTCTTTGTATATGAACGGAACAAAGCCATGAGCGCGTCGACCTCATCTCTGGATCTGCGCCAGTTTTCTGTCGAGAACAGGTATACGGTCAGATATTTTATGCCAATGTCCCAGGCGTCCTCACAGATTCTTTCCAGATTTTTCGCGCCCCTGACATGTCCGTAATTTCTGGGCATTCCTTTGGACTTTGCCCATCGTCCGTTTCCGTCAAGTATGATGGCCACATGCCGGGGAATTATCAGATTATCCATTCTTTAAGCTCCGTTTTTACATAAATATAAGGGCTGCCGCGTAAAGCAGGCAGCCAGTCACAGCTTCCGGACACAGGGGAGCCGGACTGATCACGCCCGATGCGGCAACCCCCGTTCCATGTCATCAGACAGTCATGATCTCTTTGGTCTTTTCTTCAATACCCTTGTCGATCTCTTTGATCCACTTATCTGTTTCCTTCTGTACCTCATTCTCGAGGTCTTTGATCTCATCTTCCGAAACATCCTGTTTTGAGAGTTTCTTCAGGAAATCATTCGCGTCGCGGCGGATATTGCGCACTGCCACCTTGGCAGCTTCACCCTTTTTGCGGACATCCTTTGCAAGATCCTTTCTGCGCTCCTCTGTCAGCTCCGGAAACACAAGGCGGATCACTTTGCCGTCATTTGTGGGGTTGATGCCCAGGTCCGACATATTGATCGCCTTTTCGATCTTTTTGATCATGGCTGCTTCCCAGGGCTGGATCTGAAGGACCCTGGCTTCGGGAACCGTGACATTTGCCACCTGCTGCAGTGGTGTCGGTGCTCCGTAATAATCCACTGTGATCTTGCTCAAGACCTTCGGATTTGCGCGTCCGGCGCGAATCGTTCCGAATTCTTCAAGCATATTTTTGTAGGATTTCTCCATTTTTTCCGCATAGATCCTGATCCGGTCATCCATAGTTTCTGCCTCCTGTCCTTTTCCTTTTCTTACTGTTTACCTTCCCTGTTATACCGTGACCCGCGTGCCGGTATTCTCTCCGGAAGCAGCTCGGACAATACTGTCCTCTCCTTCCAGTCCGAACACAAGCATGGGCATTTTGTTCTCCATGCACAGGATGGAAGCTGTCATATCCACAACTCCCAGTTTCTTTTCGATCACTTCGCCGATCGTAATTTCTTCATACTTCTTCGCGTCCCGGTTCACAGCGGGGTCGCTGTCGTAAACACCGTCGATGGACTTCGCGAGAAGTATGATTTCCGCTTCGATCTCAATGGCGCGCAGAACGGTCGCCGTATCCGTCGAAAAATAAGGATGGCCCGTTCCTCCGGCAAAGAACACGACCTCGCCGCGCTCCAGAGCCGAAACTGCCCGTTCCTTCGAAAACAGCTCCGTCATGCTTCCGCAGGCAAACGGCGTCATCACGGATGTCTTCATGCCGGCATACCGGAAGATCTCTGAGACATAGATACAGTTCATGACGGTGGCAAGCATGCCGATCTGATCCGCCCTGGTCCTGTCGATCGTATTGCTGGTTCTTCCTCTCCAGAAATTACCGCCCCCGATGACGATGCCAACCTGTGTTCCGGCATCTGTCAGTTCTCTGACCTGCCTTGCGACATTCATGACCACAGCTTCATCAAACCCTTTCTTTGCCGGGCCTGCCAGCGCCTCTCCGCTCAGTTTCAAAAGAACTCTCTTCATAATGTCTTCCTTTCGCAGTTAGTCTGTACCGATTATACCACACGAGAAAACAGTTGACCATACGCAAAACAAAATCATACCTGTCTCAGATCTGCATTGCCTTATCTCTTTCCTCCCGGACGCGGTCCCGGAGCCATCCCGCGAATTTCCACAGCAGCCCCAGCAGGAGGCTCATGTACCGCAGGATCGGTTCCGTTATGATCGCAAATATGATCAGGAGCATGGCGCTCTTTCTGGAAAGCATGGAGATAGCGAATATCTCATTCAGAAAGACCATACAGAACAGGATGCCGAAAAACATTGCGAACCAGAGAATCCAGTGGAACGTGGTCATCGGAGAAGCGATCTTGTACAGGATCATGATGCCGACGATCGCGAGCAGGATGGTACAGGAGGTAGACAGATCCGGTCCGCTCACCCGGAATTCCTTACAGAAGATAACCAGAAGGCTGATTACTGTAAAATCCGTCAGTCCGGCCGGAAGCGCCTTGTACAAGACATTGTTCATAAAATGGCCCTGGATCCGTTTCCGGTTAAACTCCAGCGACATGACAAACGCAGGAATGCCGATCGTGAACATGCTGATCAGTGATATCTGCGACGGCTCCAGCGGATAGCTGAAATGAAGCAGGATCGTGTAGACCGACAGAAGCAGCGAAAAGATGTTCTTTACAAGGAACAGGCTTGCTGTTCTCTCAATGTTGTTAACGACCCTGCGCCCTTCCATAACGACAGAAGGCATCTTAGAAAAGTCTGATTCAAGAAGGACCATCTGCGCAGCATGAGCAGCGGCGTCGCTTCCCGAGGCCATAGCAACGCTGCAGTCAGCGTCTCTGAGAGCGAGAACATCATTTACGCCGTCGCCCGTCATAGCCACTGTATGGCCGGCTTTCTTCAGCGCGCCGACAAGCTGTCTCTTCTGATCCGGCGTCACGCGTCCGAATACAGTGTATTTTTCGCATGCTTCAGCCATATCTTCTTCCTGAAGCCTGGTTGCGTCAACAAAGTGCTCCGCTCCTTCAATGCCTGCTTCCCGCGCGATCTCGGATACTGTCAGCGGATTATCGCCGGAGATGACCTTGATCTGTACCCCCTGGTCCGCAAAATAGCGGAAGGTCGCAGGCGCGCTTTCGCGCACAGGGTTCATGAGCAGGATCAGAGCAATGGGATCCACTGGACGCACCAGTGGTCCTCCGTCAAGATCCCCCCGGTATTCTCCAAATGCAAGCACCCGGTAGCCAAGAAGAGAATTCTTTTCGATCAGCTTCCTGTACTTCCCGTAGGTATCCGCGAGAACGAATTCCGGAGCGCCCATGACATAGTTCTTATCCCTGAATACAGCAGCGCTGTATTTATAAGCCGGTGAAAAAGGAAACACCTGCTCAGGCCTGCGGCCGGACTGTCTCGTATAGTAGGACTTGACAGCCTTCATCGTAATATTGTCGCTGCCCATGCAGGCCGCAAAGTCTCCGATGAGCAGTTCCGTCTCACGAAGGCGCTCTTCCTCCGCTTCCTCCAGCGTTCCTTCCGGAGAACTTCTCTGTGTTTCCGGCGCAGAGGCACTTTCCGAAGCTGCCTCCGCCGCGTTATCTTCTTCGCTTCTTCCGTTGATCTTTTCCTGTTCCGCCTCAAGGCCGATGGGGATCGTCTTTTTGACAACCATCGTGTTGTCTGTGATCGTCCCTGTTTTATCAACACACAGTACATCGACTCTCGCCAGCGTCTCGATCGATTTCATGGAGTGGACCAGGACCTTGTTCATGGCAAGCCGCATAACAGAAACCGCCAGGGCGACGCTCGCCAGGAGATACAGTCCCTCCGGAATCATTCCGAGGACAGCCGCCGCTGTTCCGGTCACGGCATCCCTGAGGCTCTCGCCGTTTACTTTATACTGCTGCCAGAAGAGAGTCGCCGAAATCGGTATGATCAGGATACCGATCACAAGGACCAGCCTGTCCAGAGACCGGATCATCTCCGACTGTTCTCCCTTCTTTCTGCTCTTTGCCTGAAGAGTGAGCATGGAGATATACGAATCAGCTCCGACCTTATCCAGCCTTGCCCGGCAGCTGCCGGACACCACAAAACTTCCGGAGAGGAGCTGCGCTCCAGATCTTTTCGTGATCTCATCCGCTTCGCCTGTCAGCAGGGACTCGTTGACCTGTACTTCACCGTCGACGACGATCGCGTCCGCAGGAATCTGATTCCCAGGTTCAAACAATACGATATCGTCAACGACCAGCTCCTCCGAAGAGACCTTGCTGCCCATTCCGTTTCTTATGACCGTAGTCTTAGGCGCATGGATCATATTCATTTTATCCAGGAGCGACTTAGACCTCCACTCCTGGATAATGCCGATCAGCGTATTTGCTATGATGACCGGCAGGAACGTCAGAGAACGGAAAGACCCGACCAGGAACAGGCACACGGCAATGACCAGGAACAGCAGATTAAAATAGGTGAACACATTTTCCCGGATAATATCGCCAAGCGTCGTATCATCTGTCTTTACAGGCGTATTGACAGCGCCGCGCGCGATCCGTTCATTCACCTGCTCATCCGTCAGTCCCCTGTCCGATGCTGCACTGATCCTCTCGATCGGTTCTTCTACCGTATCAGCTGTCTTTGGCTTCTCTTTCAATTTAGCTTCCTCAGTCATGTTCTACATTGCACACGATCATTCTCAGCTTTCCGTTCTTATCCGGCGGAATGGAATCCATCCAGTCAAACGTAAACGAGAACGGATGCTTGAAGATCCTGTTCAGATTCTTTTCAAGGTATTCTTCTATCTCCCTGCGGCTCATCTTCGCCTTATCGTCCCGGACGATCTGTACCCGGATCAGGTCATATGTCTCCTCGATAAACCGGATCTGGAGAATATCAGGGCAGTGGGCGATCACCGGCGTGACCTCGAAAAAGCTTGTTACTTCGCCTGTCCTGTAATAAAAATAGTCGTTCATGCGCCCCTGAACGTTCGTGACAAAACGGACTCCGTCTTTCATCCGGCAGTTTGCCTTGTCACCGATCGAGTAGTTGATCAGCGGAAGGTCCGTCTTATACAGCGGCGTGATCACGATCCTGCCCTCACTGGCGCTTTTACCTTCGTCATCCACAACGTTTACGACAAAGGAGTCATTATGGATCACATAATAATTCCTGCCTGGAAGGCGGACCATGCATGCTCCTGTCTCCGCGCTTCCGTACGAATCCACGATACCGGGGCCAAGTTCCTTGATAAACAGCTTCCGGTTATTCTCATCCACTTTCTCGCTGATGGGATCATAGAACTTAGGATGCATGATCTTCTTTCCTGTGCGGCTGCTGTAGAGAACAAGGCGCATCAGTTCGGTCTTATTCATATACAGCCA
>CADCOP010000300.1 GCA_902803065.1 uncultured Lachnospiraceae bacterium
AATAGGTCTGATCATGATATTTCTGCTCCTTCTCCATGGTCTATCGAATTACTCTGTCTACCCTGACCTCGACATTCTTTCCTGAGAATGCAATGCCGTATCTGACGATATCGCTTACGCCGCGCTCTTCCAGATCTCTCGCGTAGTTTTTATCTTTCGCCTGTTCAAGCGCGTCCTCTGCCAGTTCCGACAGCTTGCCCTTTTCTGATGACGGCACTGCTTTAAACTCCATAAGGATGCCGGGGAGTTCTTTAGCCTTAGGTTCGAGCTGAAGATCAAATCTTCCTTCTCCGGCTTCTCTGTTGGAGCGTATGTAATATTTTGAGGAAAGGCTCGCCACAAGCCCCAGCACCATTCCGTGATAGAAACCTTCCGCGGCACCATCATAAAAGGAAATGCTGGTGATCATGTATTTTCTGAGTGCATCCTGCAGGCGCCGGGCATCACTCAGATAAACGGCCTTCTCTATCTCCGAAATGATGCTCCCTGATTGCTGCGTACGGATCCATCCAAGAATTTCTGTGTTATATATTCTGCGGATCTCGGCGTTGGGAAGACGGAGAGATGCAAATGTTCCGATCTCTGTTTCTGTGGGGCTCTCTGCAGGCGTGAGATATCCAGCCAGAAGAAGGAAGCTGAAAATCGTGTCATTTCCATCGGTCATGCGTGGATAAACGACTTCCATATCCAATGATGCATGTATCTCTTCCCCCTGCATTACCTTTGCCAGATCATCCGCGATCTCAGGCGTAAGTCCTGTCAGGATCTCGCGTATGATCTCATTATCACTTGTATTGGCCCAGTAAGGCTTTGCCTGACCGCCGGAGGCAAAATAGTTTGTAACGGACCATGGATTATAGATCTCTTTTTTCCCGAAACGGTATCCGTCATACCAGTACCGTATCTCATCCATTGCAGACGAACGGTGGTAGTATGCAGCCATTTCCCGGACCTCATCTTCCGTAAATCCAAAATATTCGCTGTACTTTTCGTCAAGTACTGTGTTCACCATGGGATTGTTCAGACCACTGAACAGGTTTTCTTTGGAGACCCGCATGATTCCCGTCAGAACGCCAAACGCAAGATCCGCATTATCTTTCAAACCGCCGGACAGAAAATTCCGCATAAAAGAGATCACTTCTTTGTAAAAACCCCTGGAGTATCCCTGCTGGATCGGCGTGTCATATTCATCGATCAGAATCACGACTTTTGATCCGTGATGAGCAGAAAGCATACGGGCAAGATTCAGCAGCGAACGCTGCAGTTCAACGCTGCTGAGCGTTCCCTTTTCCATCCTGGTTATGTAATTTTTTGCATCTGCGTCAAGCACCGTACTTTCGCATAATTCCGGGTGCCGTTTGTATTCATCCTTCACGACCAGGCGGATCGCTTCCATGGCTTCTTCCCAGGTGCTGTATTTGACATCTTTGAACGTCAGCATGATGACAGGGTAAATGCCCTGCAGAGACCGGTATTTTTCACCGCACTGCCAGATTTTCTTATTCACAAAATATTTTGCCGTATCATCCCCGGTCTTTTCAAAGAATGTCTTGATCGTATTGATGGCAAGGGTTTTACCAAAACGGCGCGGGCGCGTAAACAGAGTCACCATGTTATGATCATCGATCAGATCACGGATCAGAAGCGTTTTATCCACGTAATAACATTCGCTGGATATTTCGATATAAGAAGTATTTCCGATCGCAAACGGAAGCAGCGCATGATCATCATCTGCAGCTTCTTCAGGCACATTCATTCCCGCATCTTTCATATACTGTTTCACTGATCCTGCCGGGATCCTCCAGTTTCTGCCTGACCAGAATGCTCCGGGGAGTTTCCCTTCATCGCATAAACCAACGACCCGGCGGCTGGTCATCCGCAGAAGCTTTGCGGCCTCTGTAGTCCCTATGTATTCATTAGTATTTCCCATATCCCTGCCTCCCTTCGGAAATATCTTAGCATGTATCGGAAATACGGTCAATCTAATCGGAAATATCTCTTGCTTATTTCCTATGATTTCCGATTATTTCCGATTGTTTCTGTTCGCCGCCAGGAAAAACAGATCAGACCGGATGTCCTTATCCGCAGGCGAAAATTCGGACTTTTCATTTATTATCAACCCCAATTACGGTATACTAAGAGCAGTAATCGTTCGCCTCCATAAGAAAGAAAGAAAGGAAGGTAACTCCATGGCACTTCAGACGTATGAAAAAGAACACCTCCACAGGCTGCGGAGCCTGCTCCCCGAATGTACTGTTCTCCTGAAACGGAACGGCCGTTTCCCGCTGGACGCTCCCTGCGAGATCGCTCTCTACGGCAGCGGCGCGAGAAGAACGATCTTCGGCGGCACCGGATCGGGGGAGGTCAACTCCCGCTTCCGTATTTCCATCGAAAAGGGACTGGAACGGTTCGGCTTCACCATCACGACAAAACCGTGGCTGGATGCTTTCGACCAGATCCTGGCCGATGCCAAAGTCCGCTTCATCAAGGAGATCAAAGCCCGCGCCCGCAAGAACCACCGCCTGGCTGTCATGGAAGGTATGGGAGCGGTCATGCCGCAGCCCGCGTACGACCTGCCCTTAAACGGTGCCGGCTCCACCGCCATCTATGTGCTCTCCCGGATCTCCGGCGAAGGAAATGACCGGCTGAATACCGAAGGCGACATTCTCCTTACCGCTTCTGAGATACGCGATATTCTGGCACTGGATCGCAAATACGACCGGTTTATGCTCGTTCTGAATGTCGGCGGTCCGGTCGATCTGAGCCCCGTAATGTCTGTAGGTAATATTCTCGTGCTCTCCCAGCTCGGCGCGGCCACCGGTGTTGCCCTCGCTGATCTTCTTCTGGGGAAGACGGTTCCTTCCGGAAAGCTGACCACCACCTGGTCTGCCTGGGAAGATTACTGCAGCATAGGGGATTTCGGCGAACATGATGACACACGCTACCGGGAGGGAATCTACGTCGGATACCGGTATTTTGACAGCATCGGCAAAAAGGCGCTCTTTCCTTTTGGATACGGTCTCGGTTATACCGACTTTACGGTCTCCGATGTCCGCACTATGTTAAACGGTGAAGATGTCACGATAACCGCCCGCATCGAGAATACCGGCGCCTTCTCCGGCAGGGAAACTCTTCAGGTCTATCTTTCTTCTCCGGCCGGCCGGCTGGACCAGCCCTATCAGAGTCTCGCGGCCTTTGTCAAAACGAATCTGCTCGCTCCCGGAGAGAGCCAGACCGTCGAAGCTTCCTTCCGGCTTTCCGAGTGCGCCTCCTATGACAGCGGACAGAGCTGTTTTGTCCTCGAGGCCGGTGATTACATCGTCCGCGCGGGAACCTGCAGCGCCTGCACTTGTCCCGCAGCCATTCTGCGGCTTGAAAGTGAGATCACCGTCAGCAGGCACCGCCCGCTGGACCGGACCGCCGATTTTCAGGACTGGAAACCGGACGCTCCTGCTGCGTGCGAGCTGCCGGACGATCTTCCTGTCCTCGCGGTGGATCCGGGCTGTATCTGCTGCCGGAACGTTGCCTATGATGCTTCTCCGGAAATTGAACCTCTCGTAAAGACACTGACCGACGAACAGCTTTCCACCCTCTGCTGCGGCGCCTACGATCCGAAAGGCGGAATGCTGAGTGTCATCGGAAATGCCAGCTCTTCTGTGGCCGGTGCCGCCGGGGAGAGTTCACACATTGCGGAATCCCTGGGCTTCCCGGCCGTCGTCATGGCTGACGGCCCCGCGGGGCTCCGCCTTTCCAGAGACTATATCCGGGATGAGCATGGCGCAGCCTCCCTCGGCCTCTCCCTGCCCGAGACCATGGCGGATTTCCTGCCGAAGCCGGTTACGATGCTTATGAACCTCACGCAGAAGAAGCCGAAAGCGGGCCAGGAGGTCCTTCACCAGTACTGCACGGCTATCCCGATCGGAACGGCCATCGCCCAGAGTTTTAACCCGGA
>CADCOP010000301.1 GCA_902803065.1 uncultured Lachnospiraceae bacterium
CTATCTATGCCGGAAAATGCCGGAAGTTATTTCAGGACTGCAAGCATGCAGCCTCTGAGAGCCAAAAAAAAGATCAGCGCCATGAAGGATGTGATGTACATCAGGCGGTTTGCCCGGCAGATATCCTCCGGAACAACTGTCCTTTCCGGGTCCCCGATCGTCTTTTTTTTCAGGAGTTCTCCAAAATACCATGCATCCCCTGCCAGCTGCACTCCCAGTGCGCCGGCCATGACAGCCTCTGTCTGAGCAGAATTCGGGCTCGCGTGGTTGTAACGGTCTCTTCGGAATATGCGCAGCGCTCCCGCCGCATCCAGTCCCGCAGGAATGCAGGACAGAATCATAAAGACGGCGCTCAGTCTCGAGGGAAGCAGGTTCAGGATATCATCCAGTTTTGCCGGGTATCTGCCAAAATGCCGGTATTTCCCGTTTTTGTAACCTACCATGGAATCCATCGTATTCACGGATTTATACAGCCACCCGAGCACGGGTCCGCCAACTGCCATGTACAGCATAGGTGCAATGACCCCGTCGGATGTGTTCTCCGCTATGGTCTCGACCGCCGCCCTGGCGATTCCCTCAGAAGACAGATTCTGCGTATCCCTGCCTACGATCATGGAGACTGCCTGCCGCGCCGCGCAAACGTCTCCCTCCGAGAGAGGCCTGTAAACTTTCATCGATTCATCCCTGAGCGACCTTGCCGCAAACAGGAAATAGCAAAGTATCGCCCGGACGGCAATGCCTGCAGCAGGATGGATCCTGTCACCCATTTCCACGATCAGGTAAGAAGAAAAAACGGCTGCTGAGCATACGATCAGGATGAGGCAGAACCCCGCTCTGCGTTCCCCATCTTCTGTTTCCGGAAAGCTGCGGCGAAGCAGCGTTTCTGCCCCGGCAATCAGTTTTCCTGTCAGCCGCACCGGGTGATACATCCACTGTGGGTCTCCCAGCAGCATGTCAAGGAGAAAGCCCAGAAGGACCGCAATGCTTATCTTATCAGCGAATACCGGCATATCGGTTTCTCCTCTCCTGCTATTTCCCGCGTCTCCTGGCGGAATACTCTGCGCACCTGTCCAGAAAAGCCGCGGCCGCCTTCGGAGCAGAATATAAATACAGATGGGGAAAACCCGCAAGCATCGTCCCGGTTCCTGCCATGCATCTCCAGCTGCGGCTGCTCCCCGGCTTCTGAGCGAGAAAGCTGTCACCGCATTCGGTACAATCAAAATAATGGAACTCATGAGCGCGTATGGGACCGCAATCCATTCCCAGCATCTGCTCTTTTTCAGGCGTCAGGGATATATAACCGAATCTTCCCGGTTTTTCAGTCCTGAAAGCCTGCCCCTGAAGTACTCCGCACATCTTCCGCACATGTCCCTGAGCATCCTCCATCTGCTGCTGAAGATACATAAAACCGCCGCATTCCGCAAGCACCGGCATTCCGCCTGCCAGCGCTCTGCGAACAGAGGATCGCATGCTCTCATTGTCCGAGAGCTCCTTCGCATACAGTTCCGGGTATCCTCCGCACAGGATCAGTCCGTCAGCGGAAGGAAGCTCCCGGTCATGGAGCGGGGAGAAATAAACGATCTGCGCGCCCATCTCAGAGAGAAGTTCCAGGTTATCCCTGTATAGGAAGCAGAATGCTTGATCCTTCGAGACCGCGACCTTCGTTTTCCTGCCGGAAGATGCCGTGGCATCCTCCGGCATCCGGCGGGCGCCTTCCAGATAGCCTGCGCCCGCTGCGATACCGATCATGCCGTCTATATCGAGCGTTTCCTCAAGCCTGCCCGCAAGCACATGCAGCCTGTCCCTCAGATCTGCGATCTCTCCGGGCAGCACCAGTCCAAGATGCCTGCTCTTCAGATGCATATCCTCCATGACAGGCACATACCCGAAGCACTTCACGCCAAGCTCTTTTTCAGCAGCTTCCCGGATCCTCGGGTACAGCATACCGCTCATCTGGTTGAATATGACGCCCTGAATCCTGCTGTCCGGACGGAACTCCATAAACCCCCGGATGCACGCAAGGGCTGAGAGGCTCATTCCCCGGCTGTTAATGATCAGGATCACCGGACTGTCTGTCACCCTTGCGGCATCGTATGTGCTCGCCTGCGTTTGTGTTCCCGCAACTCCGTCATAGTATCCCATGACGCCTTCGATTACGGAGATATCCGATCCCGCTGCGTGTTTCAGGAAAAGATACCTGGATGTCTCATCATCCGTAAAATAGGTGTCGAGATTCACAGAGGGTGTCTCAAGAACCGTTTCATGAAACAGAGGATCAATAAAATCAGGGCCGCACTTAAAGGCAGAAGGCCGCATGCCCCGCTCCTTCAATGCCTGCAGGAGACCGCAGGTGATCAGCGTTTTACCGCTCCCGCTTGAGGCAGCTGCCAGAACGATCCTGGCACAGGTGCCCCCGATCTTATCGATTCTCATGCCCTTATCACTTCTCATGCCCTTCTCCCTTACTGCGCTTCCCCTCCGCAGGAGATCACATAAACAGGGTTCATCCCGGTCATCAGATGGTAAGGTCCCATCTCCCGGGCTCTTGCTATGTTTACGCAGACAGTCTCCTGCCCCGGCAGTGACAGCCGGCGCAGAACACGGACAGCCTCCGCAACAGTCTCAAGCGCTATGGCATTGATCACAATGCGGACGTTTCTGTTCTTTTTAAGAAGCAGCTCAATGATGCTCTCCATATTTCCCGCTGTCCCGCCGATGAACGCATGTGTAGGCGCGGGAAGCTGTTCCAGGACATCCGGCGCGGTTCCCTGTACTGTCTCGATGTTCACCAGGCCGAACCGTTCTGCATTCTGTCCGGTAAGAAGCAGAGCTTCCGGATTCCTGTCGACCGCGTATACCTTTCCCTCCGGGCAGTGGATGGCCATTTCCACAGATACAGACCCGGTGCCGCAGCCGATATCATAGCAGATGCTGTCAGGCAGAAGATGCAGCTTTGATACGGAAATGCATCTGACCTCCGCTTTCGTCATCGGAAGATTTCCACGGACAAACATTTCATCAGCGATCCCTCCTGAGAGATCTGCGCGCGGGCTGTCATTTATGATGAGGGCTGTACACAGCCCGGATACATCTGCGTCCATCATCGTTTCAGGAGTCCCGGTCAGAATCTTCTCATTTTCGTAGGAGAGATCCATACCCGCGCTGATTCTGACATGTTCCAGGCCGCTGCGGATCAGGTCACGGCACATATCTCTGAATGTATCCGGCTTCCCTGTCAGAACAATGACCTTTCTGTTTGTACGGACAGCTGCAGAAATGTTCATCCGGCGTCCGTGGATGCTCATCAGCCTGGCATCCTCCCAAGATTCGCCCAGTCTGGTGCAGAGGTACGCGGCCGAGGAGACACCGGCAAATACCTGTACATTATCATTCCCGAACAGTTTCACTGTATTCTTTGCTCCGCTGAAGAATCCTGTGTCGCCTGACACAAGCACGGCAGCAGACTCGTATTCCGGATGCTCCTTCAGATATTTCCGTATCTCTTCCCCTCTGTATTCAACAAAGGATGGTCCGGGAATCCCGGAAACGGAGGCAAGAACTCTCTCAGCTCCGATGCGCACATCTGCGCTCCTGCATGCTTCCCACGCTTCTCTTGTCATGTTCATCGGATCCCCCATGCCGATACCGATCAGGGCGACCTTCTGTTTCACGCTGACGGGCAGTTCCCTGCAAAGCAGCCTTCGGATCTCATATTCTGAAAGCCCCTGCTCCGGCTCTGAAGATGACGGACGGGAAACAACAACGAGAACGGCCCCCGCCTTTGCGGCAGCGCGCGATTTTTCCGGGAAACCTCCCGCTGTCCCTGATTCCTTTGTCACAAAATACCGGGCACTGACCGCACGCAGCATGGCCGTGTTCAGTTCCTCTGAAAACGGTCCCTGCATGCAGATCAGATGGCTGCCCGGAAACCCGAGCTCTTCTGCTGCTGTAAGAGATTCCCTCGAAGAAAGGATCCTGGCGTAAACCCGGTCCTGCCAGCCGGTAAGCGCCGTGTACTTACCAAGTTCCTTTGCCCCTGTTGAAACCAGTATGTTTCCCTGCGTATGTTCCAGCGCGTTCACGGCCTCTTCAATGGAGGAGACCCGGATCAGCCTTCCGCTTCCCTTCCCCGGGTATCCTGCCGGATCACTGCTTTCCCTGCTCAGTCTGTAGCGGATGCAGCCCGTCTCTTCACACGCCTTTTTAATATTCAGGGATACATCAACTGCATATGGATGTGTAGCGTCAACGACATGCGTTATACCCTCGCGCCGCATCAGTTCCGCCATCTCATCGCAGGTCAGTCTTCCTCTGTGAATGAAATGCCTGCCGGCTTCCGGCATGAGGAGCGCTTCACCGTATTCGGTGGCTACACATACATGCGCGGACACTCCCTGCCTGTCAAGCCAGGCAGCCATTTCTCTTCCTTCTGTTGTACCGGCAAACAGCAGCAGCTTATTCATACAAATAACCTCTCGGCGTGACCATCTTCCCGCCTGCTTCTCTTGTCTGTGAATTGCCAATAAATACCGTCGTAAACATATCCGCCTGATAATCTTTAAGCTCAGCCAGAGAAAGGATCCGGCTGCTCTCACCTTCCCTTCCTATACTGACTGTCACGCCGCACACGGTTTCCGGTGACCGGTACCTGAGCAGTATATCACAGGCTTTTGACAGATGATCCTTCCTGCCGCGGCTTCCCGGATTGTAGAGTACGATGACGAAATCAGCTTCCGCTGCCGCATGAAGCCTCGCAACGATCTTCTCCCACGGGGTCAGCAGATCGCTCAGTGAGATCAGACAGAAATCATGGATCAGCGGCGCGCCAAGCAGAGCCGCGCCTGAGAGCGCCGCTGTTACGCCGGGAAGCACTACGATCTGTGTTCCGGGATGTTTTTCTCCAATCTCAAATATCAGCCCTGCCAGTCCGTATACCCCGGCATCTCCGCTGCATATGAGAACAGCCGTTTTTCCCGCCTCTGCCTGGACAAATGCTTCTTCACACCGCTCCACTTCTTTTCTCATGGGAGTCGTGATAAAGACCTTGTCGGGAAAATGTTTCCTCACAAGGTCAGCATAAACCGTATAGCCTATAATAACATCCGCTTCCTCAAGAGCTTTCAGAGCGGCAGCCGTCATCTGTTCAAAGGAACCCGGTCCAATACCGGCAACAATGATCTTATTCAAAACGGATCCTCCATTCACCGGCCGCCGCGGCAGCCGTCATCCCCCGGTATGACTGCTTTCCGAACAGCAGCGTTCCCAGGCCGCTGCCGAGAACAGCGCTTCTCTCACAGACATTATCCACCCCGGTCTGTTCCGCCACAAATGCGGAGGACGTAAAGTTTCCTGGACAGGACTTTAGTTCAGGTGCCGAAAACGTCTGCAGCGGAATATGGTATTTTCGTGAGAAAGAAAGAAGGGCTTCCTCTTCTGCCTTAATGTCGATGCTGCACATCTGGCCCACTGCTTTCAGTGAAATGCCCTGTTCTTTCAGTGTATCAAGAAGAAATGCTTCCATCTCCCGGGGATCCTTGCCCTTCCTGCAGCCGACGCCCATGGTCACAGCCGGAGGATACAGGTAAAGGATGTCTTCCTCTGCGGCGCGGACTGTGATGCGGATATCGGGATGCTCATCCGTAAGAATGATATCCTCCGGGACTGGCCCCTCCACAGGAAAATCAGAAGCCATGCGAATTCTGTTCCCGTCCAGGACTGCTGCCGATATCTCTTTGGTCTTTTTCATGTCGGATACACGCAGGCGATTGCGGGACGCAAACACATCTACGGCAAACGATCCGTTCAGATCGGTGGCTGTCGTTATGACCGGTTCTGCTCTCAAATAGGCCGCCATCATTCCGGCGAGAGCGTTTGCGCCGCCGAGATGTCCTGAAAGAAGAGGGATCACATACCTGCCCTTATCATCGATACAGATCACTGCGGGATCTGTCACCTTGCTCTTCACAAACGGAGCGGCCGACCGGACTGCGATCCCGGCTGCTCCTATGAAAACAAGTGCGTCTCTTTCGCTGAACCTCTCAGCCGTAAAATCCCTGAGCGTTCCCTTCCAGACATCGATTCTTCCCCGTTTGACCGCGCCTGCCTTTGCGCACCAGGCATCCGCCGAATCACCGCGGTCATCAAAAAAGCCCAGAAGCTTCTCCGCAATATCTCGGCCTTCTGCCGAAAAGCAGATCACTGAAACATTCATTCCATCTTTTCCCCGTCTTTTCTCCCTCGTCTGAACCCCGTGGTAAACGCCGGATCATACAATAATGAACGGCCGTAAGCAGCTCCCGCGACAACGTCTCCAATGATAAAAAGCGCCGTTTTCCGGATCCCGTGCTGCTCGCATGCCTGAGCAAGAGTGCCAACGGTACATATACAGGTCTTTTCATCGTCCCAGGTCGCTTTATACACAATGGCTGCGGGCGTATCCGGCTGGTAGCCTCCCTGTATCAGCTTTTCGGACAGCTGCCCGGGCATGCCCGCGCTTAAGAATACGACCATCGTCGCCTGATGCCTTGCCAGAGATGTTATATTTTCCCGTTCCGGCACCGGGGTCCTTCCCTCCATTCTCGTAATGATCACACTCTGGGATATCCCGGGCAGTGTATACTCAAGATTGAGGGCGGAAGCTGCCCCGCACATGGAGCTCACGCCAGGCGTATAGTCGTAGGGGATTCGTTCTCTGTCGAGTATGTCCATCTGTTCGCGGATGGCTCCGTACAGACATGGATCACCTGTATGAAGGCGTACTGTATCCAGTCCGTCCTTCTCTCCGCGGATCATGACATCCAGGACTTCCTCCAGAGTCATCTTCGCGCTGTTATATACTGTGCACCCGGTCTTCTTATAGTCAAGAAGCTGCGGATTGACCAGCGATCCCGCATATATTATGATATCCGCCTCTCCCAGGAGCTTTGCTCCCCTTAATGTGATCAGATCAGGCGCGCCGCTTCCGGCACCGACAAAATGAATCATCTTTATCCTCTGTCATTCCTCTGTCATTCATCCGCAGATCACTCTGCGCTGCTTCGATCCTCTTCCTGTATGCTCTGTCAGGGCTTTGCGCGCTGCCGCCTGTGTCCGCCGCCGCAGTCCGGCGCGTCTGCGTCCGCTGCCGCAGCCCGGCTATGTCAGCGCATGGCGTCCAGAAGCCGCCCGGCTCCGTCTGTCTGCGCCAGGAACCCTGACCCTGTCGAGAACAGGATCACTTCTGTTTCCATGCTGCCTTCACACCGCTGCTGCAGGTAATATTTTGCCCTGTCGGCCGCCAGCTGCATAGCTTTCTGTTTCAGGCCGGCAGCCTCCATAAGCTCCAATGCTTCTTCCGTAGTTACCGTATCAAGTATGCGTGCCGCCGTTTCCCTCTCTGCTCCCGCGCGCAGCGCAAATGCGGCCATAAGCTCCGCGCGCGCGTCCGAGCATTTTGAATGCGTATTCATTATTCCGCCGGACACCTTGATAAACTTACCGATATGCGCTACAAAAAGGATCCCTTTGATTCCGAAGCCGGGAGCCATGTCTACAGTCTCTCCCACAAAATTGCTGCATTTCAGGAATGCAGCGGGATCCGCCAGAAGATGCTCCTTCGCGAACTTCTCCCCGTAATTTCCGGGAGAAACCATAAGGACGGAATGCCCGGATGCCGCAAGCATCTTCATCTCCAGGCGGATGCTGTCTATGAGTGCCTGTTCGCTCATGGGGACAACGACGCCGCTGGTTCCCAGGATCGATATCCCGCCTTCGATCCCCAGCTTCGGATTGAAGGTTTTCGCCGCGATCTCCCTGCCTCCGGGGACGAAGATCACAACATCAAGCCCCCCGGCGTAATCATGAGCACTGGCTGCCTGCATCACCTGCCGGCGGATCATCTCGCGCGGAACCGGATTAATGGCAGCTTCGCCGGCAGCAACGGCCATACCGGACCTTGTCACTCTCCCGACGCCTTCTCCTCCGTCAATACGTATGCCCGGCTCCGCAGACAGAGTTACCTTCGCGCAGACAAGAATGCCATCGGTTGAATCAGGATCATCCCCGCTGTCCTTGCGTACGCCGCAGCTCACAAAGCCCTCTCCCCTCTCCGTACAAAGGATCTCCAGGTCAAGGCGTATGCCCCCCGGCGTCAGAAGCGGATAGGAAGAAATGCTCTGACCGGACAGCAGCATGAGAGCTGCCGCCCCTGCGGAAGCCGCGGCACAGGTGCCGGTCGTATAACCGTACCTGAGCTTTTTTGAGCCTTTTATTATGTAATAATCTTCAATACCGGTCCTGTGCATATCCATACCTTCCGCCGCGCCTGCCGTCTCTGAGTCGTCACATAGCATCCGCAAGATATCTGCGGACATATTCCCCTGTATAGGAGACCGGGCTGCAGGCTACCTGCTCCGGTGTTCCTTCTGCGATCACGGTACCTCCGCCGTCTCCTCCTTCAGGACCCATGTCAATAATATAATCCGCCGACTTGATCACATCAAGATTATGTTCAATGACGATCACCGTATTTCCTCCGTCCGCAAGCCGCTGCAGTATTTCTGTCAGCTTGTGGACATCGGCAAAATGAAGCCCCGTAGTCGGCTCGTCAAGAATATAGACGGTCTTTCCTGTGCTTCTGCGGCTCAGCTCGGTCGCGAGCTTGACCCTCTGTGCCTCGCCGCCGGAGAGCTCCGTGGAGGGCTGTCCGAGGCGGATGTAAGAAAGGCCTACATCATACAATGTCTGAATCTTCCGGGCGATCGAGGGAATGTGTTCAAAAAACGGAAGCGCTTCCTCCACCGTCATATTCAGGACTTCGCTGATGTTCTTTCCCTTATACCGCACATCCAGCGTCTCACGGTTATACCGTTTTCCGTGGCATACCTCGCAGGGCACATACACGTCAGGCAGGAAATGCATCTCGATCTTGAGTATGCCGTCGCCGGCGCATGCTTCGCAGCGGCCGCCCTTTACATTAAAGCTGAAGCGTCCTTTCTTATAACCTCTTGCCTTTGCATCCGCGGTCGCGGCAAACAGGTCGCGGATCTGGTCAAACACACCCGTGTATGTTGCAGGATTGGAACGCGGAGTCCTGCCGATCGGCGACTGGTCTATATTGATCACCTTATCGAGCTGTTCCATTCCTTCGATCGAATCGTACGATCCCGGGATCGTTCTGGCACGGTTCAGCTTTCTCGCCAGTACCTTATAGAGTATCTCATTGACGAGCGAGCTCTTCCCGGAACCTGAAACGCCGGTCACACAGGTAAATACGCCGAGAGGGAACCGTACGTCAATGTGCTTCAGGTTATTCTGCGCAGCGCCCTTCACAGTGAGGAAACCCACCGGGGTCCTTCTTGTCTTCGGGACCGGGATCTTCTTTCTTCCGCTCAGATAATCTCCCGTTATGGACTGCGGGCACCTGATGACATCTTCCACCGTGCCTGCGGCAACGACCTCCCCGCCGTGTTCCCCTGCCAGCGGGCCTATGTCCACGAGAAAATCCGCGGCGCGCATGGTCTCTTCATCATGCTCGACAACGATCAGCGAATTGCCGAGGTCGCGCAGACGCAGGAGGGCATCCAGAAGCTTGCCGTTATCCCTCTGATGCAGGCCGATGCTCGGCTCATCCAGAATGTAGGCAACGCCTACCAGCCCGGAGCCGATCTGCGTCGCCAGCCGGATTCTCTGCGCTTCTCCTCCGGACAGCGTTCCCGTGGTCCTGCCAAGACTCAAGTAGTCAAGTCCCACACTGACCAGAAAACCGACACGAGCGCGGATCTCCCGAAGGATGCGGTCACCGATCAGCATCTGCTGGCGCGAGAGCTGAATGTCTTTCAGAAACGCCTCCAGATCTCTGGCAGACATACTGGTCATCTCATAAATATTCTTATCCGCGACGGTCACCGCCAGCGATGATTTTTTCAGCCTCTGGCCGCCGCATGACTGGCAGGGCGTAATGGTCATGAATGATTCATACTCTGCCTTCGATGTTTCCGAAAAAGTCTCCCTGTACCTGCGCTCCACATTCCGGACCAGCCCTTCGAAGGCAACGTCATATACGCCCTCGCCGCGCTGTCCCTTATAGCGGACCTTCACTTCCTTCCCGTTCGTGCCGTTCAGCAGGATATTCCTGATCTTTTCGGGATACTTTTCAAAAGGAGTATCAAGGTCAAAACCGTACTCCTTACAGAGCGCGTCGAGAATAGCCCTCGTAAAACTTCCTTCTTCTCTTGCGGACTGCCACCCCAGGACAGCGATCGCTCCCTGATTGATGCTCAGCGAAGGGTCGGGGATCATAAGTTCCGGGTCAAACTCCATTTTGTAGCCGAGACCCGTGCAGTCAGGGCAGGCTCCGAAAGGATTATTAAAGGAAAAGCTGCGGGGCTCGATCTCATCGATGCTGATCCCGCAGTCCGGGCACGCGAAATTCTGGCTGAACATTTCTGTCCTGGCTTCCTGTTCCGGTTCCTGGATCTCCACCAGTGCCAGGTTGTCAGCCAGGTCAAGCACCTGTTCAAGCGACTCGGTCAGGCGTTTCTCAATTCCGGGCCGGACGATCAGACGATCAACAACGATCTCAATGTTGTGTTTATTATTCTTTTCAAGCCGGATCTCCTCGGACAGGTCATACAGGTTTCCGTCGATCCTCACCCGCACGTAACCGCTCTTCTTTGCCTGTTCCAGAAGCTTTTCATGCTGACCTTTGCGTCCCCGAACCACCGGAGCCAGGAGCTGCAGCCTCGTCCTCTCCGGGAGCATCATGAGCTGGTCCGTCATCTGGTCCACGGTCTGTTTCATGATCGCCTTGCCGCATTTCGGGCAGTGAGGAATCCCCGCCCTGGCATACAGAAGCCGGAAATAATCATAGATCTCCGTGACAGTGCCCACCGTTGAGCGCGGATTGCGGTTCGTGGATTTCTGGTCGATGGAAATTGCGGGAGGGAGCCCTTCAATGCTGTCTACCTCAGGCTTTTCCATCTGGCCCAGGAACTGCCTTGCGTAAGATGAGAGGGATTCCATATATCTTCTCTGGCCCTCCGCATAGATCGTATCGAAGGCAAGCGATGATTTTCCTGACCCCGAAAGACCTGTCAGAACCACGAATTCATTCCTCGGAATATCAATATTGATCCCCTTCAGATTATGCTCCCGCGCTCCGCGGATCTTAATGTACTTTATTTTGCCCTTGTTGTCCTGCATAAAAACTCCTGTTATCATTCA
>CADCOP010000302.1 GCA_902803065.1 uncultured Lachnospiraceae bacterium
GCTGTCATTTTTATTCTACCCATTGATAAAAGAGTGTCAAGAGATTTAGGAAACCCGATTCTTTTACTTGTCTATCTTACGCCTTTTCACTATAATGATTGGGAAATTCACCAGGGGCGATCAGGGAGTGTATTATTATGGAAGATCAGTTTTCCAGGACCAGACTGCTTTTTGGAGCAGAGAATATGAAGAAGCTTGCCGGGGCACGGGTTGCAGTTTTCGGCGTTGGAGGCGTGGGGGGTTACGTTGTGGAAGCCCTTGCCCGCTCGGGCATTGGCGCGCTTGACCTGATCGACAGCGATACGGTCAGCCTGAGCAATATCAACCGCCAGATCCTGGCATTGCACAGTACGGTCGGCAGATATAAAGTTGATGTAGCCAGGGAAAGAATCCGCGACATAAATCCGGACTGTGTGGTGCGCACGTACCGCACGTTTCTTCTGCCGGAGAACGCGGATACCTTTGATTTTTCGGTTTATGATTATGTGGTGGACGCGATCGATACCGTGACTGCGAAGATAGAGCTCGTCATGCGCTGCACCGCTGCGGGAACACCGATCATCAGCAGCATGGGCGCGGGAAATAAGCTGGACCCGGCTGCGTTTAAGGTGGCGGACATCTACCAGACCAGTGTGTGTCCGCTGGCGAAGGTCATGCGGCATGAACTGAAAAAGAGAGGCATCCGGAAGCTGAAGGTGGTTTATTCAGAAGAGAAGGCCATGACGCCGCTCCCGGAGGAAGCAGAAGAGGCAGCAGTGGCAGCAGCGGAGAATGCCGCTGCACTGGATGCCCCGGCGCAGGAGCGCACGGCCGTTAAGCGCCGGGCTGTTCCGGGCAGCACTGCTTTTGTGCCGTCCGCGGCAGGACTTATTGCCGCAGGAGAAGTGATCCGGGATCTGCTGCTCCCGGGGACCGCAGAACACAGATGATCACAGAAGGGAACGTATGAAGAGTATTACATATGAAGAGTATTACAATAGAAGAACTTGAAAAGATGGACCCGGTGTGCCGCTATGTGATCGACATCCGGCCGGAAGAGCACTTCGCCGGAGGCACATTTCCCGGAGCTGTGAATGTTCCTGATCGCGGGCCGGATACGGACCTGTCCATGATCCCAAAGGACCGGCCGGTCTTTGTCATGTGCCATACAGGAAAGAACAGCCCTGATTTTGTCAGGCTTCTGGAAGAAAAGGGCTTCGATGCCGCAGACATTGAAGGCGGATACCGTGCTTATGTGAAGCGTCAGCTGCAGCGCGCTGTCGCGCGGACAGATGAACTGAAGGAGCGGACGGCCCGGATCGAGAGGAGCCTGATCAAGACATACCGGAAGAAGCTCTGGAGCCGGTTTACAAAAGCAGTCCGCGACTATCAGCTGATCCAGGAAGGCGATAAGATCGCTGTATGTATCTCCGGAGGGAAGGATTCGATGCTGCTCGCAAAGCTGATGCAGGAGATCCAGCGGCACGGAAAGGCAAAATTCGACCTTGTGTTCCTGTGCATGAACCCCGGATACAATCCGGATAACTGGGCGATCATTGAAAACAACGCGAAGATCCTGGACATTCCGCTGACCGTGTTTCAGAGCGAGATATTTGACGCAGTGGCAAAGATCGACCGCAATCCCTGCTATCTCTGCGCAAGGATGCGCCGCGGATACCTGTATTCCAGGGCAAAGGCTCTTGGCTGCAACAAGATCGCTCTGGGACACCATTATGATGATGTGATCGAGACGATCCTGATGGGAATGCTGTACGCGGGAAAGATAGAAACCATGATGCCGAAGCTCCACAGCCAGCACTTTGAAGGGATGGAGCTTATCCGCCCCCTGTACCTGATCCGCGAGGAGGACATCAAAACCTGGAGAGATCACAATGACCTTCATTTTATCCAGTGCGCGTGCCGGTTTACAGAGAACTGTGCCAGCTGCGGCGGCGAAAAAACCTCCAAGAGGGATGTGATGAAGAAACTGATTGCCGGTTTCCAGAAGGAGGATGAGAGCATACCGCAGAATATATTTAACAGCGTGACGGACATCAACCTGTATAATGTGATCGGATATCATAAGAACGGGGAACATTACAGCTTCCTGGATGATTACTGAGCATCTGGGAACCGGGAGGAACTGCAGGATGTACTGCAGGGCGGACCAAAGAAAAATGGCTGACAAATGCCAGCCATTTTCCTTAGGAAAGAGAAAAAATAAAATGTTTGAGGGAGTCCGCAGTGTGTGGGCACTGCGAAAAGTGAGTTATGATATTAGCTCTTCGCTAATATGAGGCAAGTATATAACATAAATGTGACAAAAGTGTGTTCACATTCTGAATAATTCAGAAAAAAAAATAAAACCATATAAAGTTGAATCATATTCATGCATCCCGGGAGGCTTGTGCCGTGGATGGCAACTTACGATTTCCCTCTTGAGATTTTCAGCTTTTTATGTCATGATAGTAGGCAGAAATAATGTGATTGAGCAGGAGGATGAGACTATGCCGGTAGGGGTTGTTGTTACACTTGGCGTGTTCGGATTTATGGTTCTGATCGCAGTGATCATAGCAGCTGTTTCCGCAGTTGCTTCTGTTACGGGAATCGATCATCCGAATTCGGAAGATTGATCCTTTGATCTGAGACTGGATGCAGAATACTTACAGACGGCGTGTAGGTATTCTGCTTCTTTTTTTCGCTGACAGAGGCCGGACCAGGCGCGAAAGGGCGGGACCCGGCGGAAAGAGCCGCGGCAAAAGGGCGGGTCGCCGGCGTGAACCCGGAGACGGGCGGCGTGGATACGGAGACAATAATGAACATTCATTTGCCGGGGATGAAACCAATTCCGGCAGAAAAACGGAGGAACAGAACATGAACAGAGAAAACGCATGGAAGA
>CADCOP010000303.1 GCA_902803065.1 uncultured Lachnospiraceae bacterium
AGATCTACGATGATGTGAACTCTTACGATGAGGAAGGCTCCGCGGAAGATAACGTGGAAGATGATGCTGACGTATATGACGCGGACGCTGCAAACTGAGCTGCAAACTGAGCTGCGAGCTGAAACCGTCCACAGTAAAAGAGCTGCTGCGTTAAGCAAGAAAGCTTAACGCGGCAGCTCTTTTTTGTGTATCAATCTTCCACTCAGTCTTTCACTCAGCCCTTCTTTCAGGCTTTCTCTCAGCCCTTCACCCCTCCGCTTGTCAGTCCGGATGTCAGGTGTTTTTCAATTGCCATGAACAGGATGACCACCGGGATCGTTGCAAGGAGCGACGCGGCGAACAGGTACTGCCACTCGATCATGTTAAATGACGAGAACTGCGTGATTCCGACGGTGATCGGACGGTTCGATGCCGTGGAGATGAGCACGGTTGAGATCGTGTACTCGTTCCATGCGTTGATGAAGACGAAGATCAGCGTCGTTACGATGCCCGGGGCTGCCATCGGCAGAAGGACCCGCAGAAGCGATCCGACCGTGCTGCAGCCGTCGATCTTGGCTGCCTGCTCCATGTCCGGCGAGATGGCGATGAAGGTTCCCCGCAGGAGCCAGATGGCAAATGCCTGGTTGAAGGCAGCGTTGACAAAGACCAGTCCGAGGATCGTGTCGTTCAGGTGCAGCGTGTTCATCAGCTGTGATATACCGATCAGCAGGACCACAGGGGAGAACATCTGGCTCATGATCACGAAGCCGAGGAAGAATTTCTTTCCCTTAAAGTTCATGCGCGCCATGGCATAGGCGGCGGGTATACCGCAGAGCAATGCCAGGATCGTGGCGCCGCCGGCGACGAGGACGGAGTTTAAGAGATATCTGGGGACGCCTCTGGATACGATGTCCTTTAAGTTGCTCCAGATCCATTTTGTCGGGGCCATGTGCAGAAAATACATATCCAGGGTCTCCGCGTTGGAGCGGAACGCTGTAACGAACATGACGTAGTAAGGATAGATGGTTACTACGCAGATGAGAATGACGAAGGCGTACAGGAAGCCCCGCAGCACGGCATTCTTCACAGCGCCGAAACGGATCTGCACGGCGGCTGTCAGCGCGATGAAAAAGCAGAGCATCAGGACCCACAGCAGAGGACTGTGATCCGCCTGAAGGTTTTTCACGGCTGAATCGATGGCATCTCCCATGCCTCCGTTGAACAGAAAACCGTCAAGTTTCGCAAACCACTCTTCTTTTCCCTCCGTGATCAGCTCCTGATTGTAAAGGCCCGTCTTTCTCCAGAACGCGTAATTATTCATAAGGACAAACACAGGTGTAAGGATCAGGTCAAAAAGCAGGAATACGCAGGAAAGGCTCCGCAGCAGTTTCGGACCCTTCGGCAGATATTTCTGCATCACATCCATGGAGCCCGCGCAGCCCGCAAAGGCAAAGACCACCGCAAGGACCATGAAGGCAAGCATGAAGCGGAGCACATGGGCGGAAGGCATGGAGCTTAAAAGGAATGACCACACATTTTTCGTGAAGGTCTCACCGATTGTAAATGCGACCAGAGATGTGGTCTCACCCTTCGAGTTTTTCCTCTCCGTTACGGTCTCGCTGATCTCAACTTCCATCCCCTGGCTGCGGTATTCTTCGGCAACTGCCTCTACCTCAGCGCGGACTTCCTTGTATTTTTCATCTCCCACAAAGGTATTGGAGGATTTCTTCGAGTATACGCTGGCGCTGAACCTGTAAAGCGGCAGGCTCATCAGAAGGCACGAGAGGATGACTCCTGCCAGAAGAAGGATCAGCGAAATACGGTTCTTACGGGAAATATCCGCACTTTTCATTCCGCATCCTCCTTTCTCATGACTGTCATCATGTATACGCCTGCGCAGAGGCAAAGGATCAGGAACCCGATCACGGAGAGCGCGTTGGCCGGCCCTTTCTTTCGGTCATAGAAGCTGAGCATGTACAGGTACGTGACCATCGTATCTGTCTTGTTGGCCGGAGCGCCCTTCGTCATCGTGAAGATGATCGGGAAGGAATTGAATACGTAAATGATGTTCAGGACCGTGCT
>CADCOP010000304.1 GCA_902803065.1 uncultured Lachnospiraceae bacterium
ACTATGATGAGCAACGGACCGGAAGTGAAGGTCCTTTTCGGGAAAAGGCTGACGCCGGAAGATCGGCCTCCTCAGTGCAGCAACAAAAAAGACATCATGCTCTCTTTCATTTCTGATAATGAAGATATTATGGATGTCACAGAATCCCAGCTGTCAAAGCATACGCTTCTGATCGGGGGCATTGGCTCCGGCAAGACGAACTGTTTTAATTTCATCGTCTCGGGACTGAACTGCATGATGACATCGAAGGATGTTATGCTTATCTTTGATACCAAGGGTGATTTCTACGGCAAATTCTTTGATAAGAGAAGCGACTGTGTCATTGGTAATTCGTGGAACTTTCTTCCTGAAACATCTTACTGGAACATTTTCCGGGAGATCGAATTCGGGGGCAGGCTGCGCTCTGAGAAGGAGCTCATGGCAAAGGAGATCGCCAAGGCTCTGTTTGAAGACAGGAAAAACGAATCGCAGCCGTTTTTCAGCAATGCTGCCTGTGATATTTTCGGCAAGACGCTGCTCCATATCATGAGAGGGTTCTGGAATCAGCCGGAATACAAACGGCTCGAGGCTGAAATGGAAGCAAATCAGAGGGATCCTTACCGGATGGAAGAGATCCTCCGCCGTCAGCACGCGCTGTTTGAGCAGAACGCGGACCATCTGAATAACAGGTACCTGGTAAGGGAGGTCCTCCAGAAATGGACCGCGCAGCAGTATGTAAAAATGCTTCACGCGCACAGGGATTTTGAAAGCTCTGTCAGCTACATTGGAGAGGGAACATCGAACCAGGCACTCGGCGTTTTCGGTGAGATGAACAGTATGATCAATGATTATTTCATTGGCGTGTTTGCTGACTATGCTCCGGGAAGAGATATATCGATGCGCGAACTGATCCATCAGAAGGGCGGCCGGAAGATATTCATCGAGTACGACCTGAGCGTCGGCTCAGTCCTGTGCTGCATTTACCGGCTTCTTGTGGATCTTTCACTCAAAGAGGCTCTCGGAAGGGACCATTCCGAGGGAAATGTGTTCCTGATCATAGATGAATTCAAGCTCCTTCCGAAGCTGACCCATCTGGACGACGCCCTGAACTTCGGGCGTTCCCTCGGCATCAAGGCTTTTGTCGGCATCCAGAACATAGGGCAGCTGGAGGATATCTACGGCGAGGCCGCCGGTAAGGTCATAGCGGCCGGCTTTTCGAATATTTTCGCATTCCGCATGACAGATGAAGCGTCCAGAACATACGTCAGCGAACTGTTCGGGGCAAACTATACATCTGTCGAGTTCTGGAACAGCCGCGGAGATAAGGACCAGACACAGCGGGAAGGGCATTGCGTGGAAGGGTGGCAGCTGATGGACCTGCGGATCGGCGAAGCGGTCATCGGGCTGATCGGGTGTGATCCGTTTTATTTCCGCTTCCTGGATTATGACAAATACGGAGGTTGATAATGGCTGATTATAATACCGCAGTAAGAAAAGCTGAACAGCTGAACCGGAAGCGCAGAAGAGAAAGCGGAGTTGAAATTGTTAACGCCAGGATGAAAATGTCCGCGTTTCTTTATAAGGGGGCCAGCTCTTTAACCAATCTGCTGCTCGATGGAAACGACAGAGACAGGAATGCTGCGCTGTACCGCTGGCTTGAACAGCTGTACGCTTCGGTTGACGCGGCTGATTACCCGGTGATCGTGACAGGACCGAGAAGTCTCGACGAAGTTATAGAGAGGCTGATTTCGAATGTAGACAGCGGTTCTGTTGATGAGGCCAGGCCTTTATACTGGATCAGAAATGATTGTGTTCTTTATGAATTCTTTCTTGGCATGAATGTTTCACAGATACAGGAAGTGCTGAGCGTATATGCCGAAAATAACAGTTTTGAGATATCGGACTGGCTTATCTTCGCAAGCGTATGCGATCTTCTGGAAAAAAACGGATATGAATTGACGCTCGCCAATCTGAATAAAATGTATCAGCTCCAGAGAGATGAGCTTGCTGATCTTTTCAGCAGCGCGGGAATGCAGTCTGCGGCGCTCGCCTGTTCCAGGGACAGCCAGGAGTTTTTCAGGATGCAGCAGGTCCTTCAGAGCATGATGATAAAATTTGATCAGCTTGGCGGCAGAAACGGCAGCGGGATCAGCATTATTGAAAAGGTGCAGAAGGCCAGAGCAGAAGGTGAAAATATGCCGGTTTTCTATATTCCATCCTCATCTGCATACAGCAGGGATCTGCTGGAATATCTGAGCGCGGAGCTGAGGCAGATCAGCTCATATACGGATCAGATCCTTGTCCTGGAGAGTGTTGGCATCGAACAGGATACGAAGTTCTGGAAATATATCAGCAGACAATCCGGCGTTCATCTGACCCTGTCCTCAAGTTCCTGCCTGTCCATGCTCGGTGGGGGGGACGCAAAGTCAATGTTTGAGATGCTGGACGGTATATATGATTTCCTGATGATACTCCTGAAGAGCACCAATGATATTGAGAAGCTGACAAGGAACAGGTCTGTTGAATATGATTTCGTCCGGGTCAGCAGGAATGTGGGAGTGGAACACGAGTTTATGCGCTTCCTTCCCAGGGGACGGCACGACGGTTATACGGAGAGCATTGAGAAGCGCCGGAATCTTCGCAATGAAGATATGGCAGAGCTTCCGGAGCGTGGCGGATGTATTGCTGTTTCCGGTCACACCATCACCATTTACATGAATATGATATTTGATTAAAGAAAAGCCGGAGGCAGACAGGATGGCAGACAGCAGCAGAAACAGAAGACCCGCAGGCGGATGGAGACCCGGAGAAAGCCCCGGGCTTGATGCCGGAAGGAAGAACAACAGCAGAAACGTCAGGAATAATGTCAGACCGCAGATAAGGATGCCGGAGCTTCCTTTTCAGAACGCGCAGTGGTATGATTTTGTGTTTACACCGGCTCTGATCATTGCAGCGGTTCTGATCATAATGAACTGGAACAGCGTCATGTTTGCCTTTGCGAGGCTTACATACATCGTAATGGACTTCTCGATCGTTGCGCTGCTGGTCGTTGCCTTTTTCGGAGTGATCGTATTCCTTCTGCGAGGCCGGAGGGGCAGAAAGAGACGAGGGTTGTGGTGATGAAAAAATATCTGATCATAATTGCGGCAGCACTGATCTTTCTTGAAGCAGCCGCAGTCATTACGTACTGGGACCAGCTTACAGAAGGCGCAAGGCAGTCTGCTATGGGTATTGGCAG
>CADCOP010000305.1 GCA_902803065.1 uncultured Lachnospiraceae bacterium
ATGTGGTATTCGATGAACTGAAAAAAGTGAAAAAGGAACGGGAGAATGATCCGCTCTGATCCATATGTATAGTGCGCCCCGCGGCCTGAGTGCCGCGGGGCTTTTGTATTCTTCTTCGCTATTTGTCTTCCAGCGTAAGATCGATAAAACGTGAGATAAATCGAGATAAGACGAGAAATAATGACATATAATGAAATATATGAAAATATACGCTTGTGGTATCGCTTGCATCTTTATGGGTATTTGCATAATATAGTACCGTAATTTAGCACTCAACTTTAATGAGTGCTAATAAACGGAAAGACGGTTTTGAAAGGATCAAACCTAAGGAGGCTTATAAAATGAAACTCAGACCATTGAATGATCAGGTTGTATTAAAGCAGGTTGAGGCGGAGGAGAAGACCAAATCAGGAATCATCCTCAGCGGCGGTTCTCAGGAGAAGCCGCAGATGGCTGTTGTCATCGCAGTCGGACCTGGCGGCATGGTTGACGGCAAGGAAGTCGCTATGCATGTCAAAGAAGGCGATAAGGTCATTTATAAGAAATATTCAGGCGATGAGATCAAGCTTGACGGCGAAGACTACATTTTCGTTAAGCAGAGCAGCATTCTTGCAGTCATTGACTGAGCAGGTCCCGCGGGATCGTAATCAGAGAACCGGCTGATAATATGACCGGATACTATATGGAGGAAACATATCATGGCAAAAGAGATTAAATTTGGTGCGGAAGCAAGAGCCGCACTTGAAGTTGGTGTTAACAAGCTTGCAGATACAGTCCGCGTTACACTGGGACCGAAAGGAAGAAACGTTGTTCTTGACAAGACATACGGCGCTCCGATGATCACAAACGACGGTGTTACCATCGCTAAGGAGATCGAGCTGGAGGATCCGTTTGAAAATATGGGCGCTCAGCTGATCCGTGAAGTTGCTTCCAAGACGAACGACGTAGCCGGTGACGGTACTACGACAGCTACTGTTCTTGCGCAGGCAATGATTCACGAGGGAATCAAGAACCTTGCAGCCGGCGCGAACCCGATCGTTCTCAGAAAGGGAATGAAGAAGGCTACGGATGAAGCAGTCAAGGCTATTAAGGAAATGAGCAGCAAGGTCAGAGGACGTGAGCAGATCGCAAGAGTCGCTGCTGTATCCTCAGGCGATGATGAAGTCGGTGAAATGATCGCGAACGCAATGGAAAAGGTCTCCCGTGACGGTGTGATCACCATTGAAGAGTCCAAGACCATGCAGACCGAGCTGGATCTGGTTGACGGCATGCAGTTCGACCGCGGCTATATTTCAGCTTACATGGCTACGGATATGGAAAAGATGGAAGCGGTTCTCGATGATCCGTACATTCTGATCACAGATAAGAAGATCAGCAATGTGCAGGAGATCCTTCCTGTACTTGAGCAGATCGTACAGAGCGGCGGAAAACTGCTGATCATCGCTGAGGATATTGAAGGCGAAGCTCTGACAACTCTGATCGTTAACAAGCTGCGCGGCACATTCCAGGTCGTTGGCGTTAAGGCTCCGGGCTACGGTGACAGAAGAAAAGAAATGCTGAAGGATATCGCTATCCTGACAGGCGGACAGGTCATCTCCAGTGAGGTTGGCCTTGAGCTTAAGGACACGACTCTTGATATGCTCGGCCGTGCCAAATCCGTTAAGGTTCAGAAGGAGAACACAGTCATTGTTGACGGACTTGGAAATGCTGATGATATCCAGGAGCGCATCGCTCAGATCAAGAGCCTGATCGCTGAGACAAAGTCCGAGTTCGATAAGGAAAAACTCCAGGAGAGACTTGCAAAGCTGGCAGGCGGCGTAGCAGTTATCCGTGTCGGCGCTGCAACAGAGACAGAGATGAAGGAGATCAAGCTTCGCATGGAAGATGCTCTGAACGCTACACGTGCCGCTGTTGAGGAAGGCATTATTGCAGGCGGCGGTTCCGCATACATCCATGCAGCTGACAAAGTTGCAAAGCTGGCTGAGACTCTGGAAGGCGATGAAAAGACAGGTGCATGCATCATTCTGAAGGCACTGGAAGCTCCGCTGTATCACATTGCGAACAATGCAGGTCTTGAGGGAGCAGTCATTGTTAACAAGGTTAAGGAATCTGAGGTCGGCACCGGCTTTGATGCATACAAAGAAGAGTATGTGAACATGGTCGAGGCAGGTATCCTTGATCCTGCTAAGGTTACACGCAGCGCTCTGCAGAACGCTACATCTGTTGCATCTTCACTTCTGACAACAGAAGCTGTAGTCGGCAACATTAAAGAAGAGACACCGGCGGCACCGGCAGGCGGCGCAGGCGGAATGGGAATGATGTAATCAGTCATCCCCGGAAAAACAGAATGTAAGATAAGGGCCGCGGCTTTTGCTGCGGCCTGTTTTCTTCTCTGTTCTCTTCACAGAGGTTTAATATATTGCCTTGATTTTTGTTTTGTGTTAGACTGTGTTTAGTTTTGAACCTGGAGGATCGTGAGTCCGGCCGGCATGGCCGGGACTGTATAGGGGGAACTATGGGAGATACGTATAAAGAGATACTGGTAAAAAGGAAGAGCCGTCCGACAGACGGGCTCATCAGGATCGGGCTGATAGCGCTCACTGTTCTTTGCGCGGCAGCTGGTCTTTTTGTGCATATTCTGATGCTTATTCC
>CADCOP010000306.1 GCA_902803065.1 uncultured Lachnospiraceae bacterium
AGGCCGCGGGGCGCACTATACATATGGATCAGAGCGGATCATTCTCCCGTTCCTTTTTCACTTTTTTCAGTTCATCGAATACCACATCGTTGAGGACTTTGATATAGGTTCCCTTCATTCCTGAGGATCTTGACTCGATCACGCCGGCGCTCTCAAATTTGCGAAGCGCGTTGACGATCACGGAGCGGGTGATGCCCACACGGTCAGCGATCTTGCTGGCAACCAGAACACCTTCAGAGCCATCCAGTTCATCAAAGATATGAATGATCGCTTCCAGTTCCGAATAGGAAAGGGTGCGGATCGCGGATTTAACGATCTGGATCTTGCGGTTTTCCTCGGCATTCTCCTCATTGACAGAACGCATCATCTCCAGTCCGACGACCGTTGTCCCATACTCACTGAGGATGATATCATCGATATCATACTGCTCTCCGGACTTGTACATGAATACAGTCCCGAGACGTTCGCCGGCGATCTCAATGGGATTGATGATCACCTGATACTGGTGGTATTCTTCGCCTTCAAAACCAAGCGTCGCAAGGTTTACGTTTTCCTTTGTGGAAAGAATGCTCAGAAAGCGCTCATTCAGAAGCGGGTCAATAAAGCCTCCGACCTTATCAACGATCAGCTCCGTGATCTCCTCTACTCCGGGGCAGATGCTTACGCCGAGGACTTTTCCCTTGCGGCTGATCACGAGAACATTTGAATTCATGATCTCTGTCAGTACCTTGCAGATATCATTGAATACGACCTTTCCCGAATTATTATAGTGCAGCAGCTGATTGATCTTTCTGGTCTTGTCCAGTAACTGAACGCTCATACTTTATCTCCTTTATATATCTTTGTCCGATCAGTTTACTCAACTCGTGCGTACGTATCAATCGGCGTTGCCTGCCTGCTTAGCCACAAAGCTGAACTGAAAACAGATATTTTAAATACTAGCACAGCATTGTCTGAAAATCAATGCGCCATTATGCTTTCTTTTCACAGATGTATCCACAATTTTTCGTCTGGCAAACGACTTTATTCCCCTTTTCGACCATATATCCGCCGCACTGGGGACACTTTTCAGGCCATGGTTTCTGCCATGAAACAAAATCACAGTCATGATTCTCACAGCCATAGAACCGGCGGCCCTTTTTGCTTCTGCAGATAATGATCTCGCTTCCGCATTTCGGGCACTTCACCCCGGCCTTTTCCAGGAACGGCTTTGTGTTCCTGCATTCCGGAAAGCCCGGGCACGCAAGGAACTTCCCGTATGGCCCGTATTTTATGACCATGTTGCGGCCGCACTGGTCACAGACCACATCCGTGACTTCATCCTCGATGCGGACCTTTTCCAGGCTCTGCTCTGCCTTCTTCACAGCCTCATCCAGATCCGGATAGAAATTCCGCACGATCTCTTTCCAGTCCACGGAACCATCGCCGACCGAATCCAGCAGCGACTCCATATTGGCAGTAAATGTAATGTCAACGATCGTCGGGAAGGCATCCTTCATAAGATGATTGACAGCCTCACCGAGTTCCGTCATGAACAGGTTCTTCTGTTCCTTGATTATGTATCTGCGGGAAAGCAGGGTCGTGATCGTGGGAGCATATGTGCTCGGACGTCCGATGCCTTTCTCTTCCAGTGTGCGGATCAGCGATGCTTCCGTATAATGCGCCGGCGGCTGCGTAAAATGCTGCTTTGGTTCCAGGCCGGTCAGCTGAAGGACTGAGTTCTCATCCAGCTTCCCGCTGATCCGGTTTCCTTTCTCCTCCTCATCCTCTCCGTCATTATAGACTGCGAGAAAGCCATCGTAAACAAGGCGGGAAGCCGAAACCGTGAAATACCAGGAGCCGGCCGCTATGCGCACGTTCGTTGTCTCATACCTGGCAGGCTGCATCCGGCTCGCGGTAAACCGCTTCCAGATCAGCTGATACAGACGGAACAGATCGCGGCTCATCTGGTCCTTTACAAGGACCGGTGAACGGCGGATATCCGAGGGACGAATGGCTTCATGCGCGTCCTGGATCTTCTGCGAGTTCTTCCCCTGTGCCGGCGCGGTAGCGGCATAGGCCTCTCCGTACTCAGATCCGATATATGCTCTTGCAGCGGCATCTGCCTCCTCCGAGATACGCGTGGAATCGGTTCGAAGGTATGTGATCAGGCCAACCGTGCCCTCACCCTTGATGTCGATTCCTTCATACAGCTGCTGCGCAAGACGCATGGTCTTCTGCGGTGACATGTTCAGCACCTTGGAAGCTTCCTGCTGCAGTGTACTGGTGGTAAAGGGAAGCGGGGCCTTGCGGATCCTCTCACCCTTTCTGACCTCACTGACGCGGGACGAAACGTCTTTCAGAGAATCGATGATCTTCTGCATCTCCTCTCCGTTATGTATGATCATTTTTTTATCTGTACCGTAAAACTGCGCCGTAAGCGGTCGTTTTTCTCCGTCAACACTGAAGCTTCCGTCCAGTGTCCAGTACTCTTCAGGGACAAAAGCATTGATCTCTTCCTCCCTGTCCGCGATGATGCGGAGCGCTACCGACTGAACACGTCCGGCAGACAGTCCGCGTTTGACCTTGGCCCAGATGACAGGACTGATCCTGTAACCAACCATGCGGTCCACCATTCGTCTCGTCTGCTGCGCGTTGACCATGTTCATGTCGATCTCCCGGGGAGACTTCAGGGCCTCTTTGACAGCGCTTTTTGTGATCTCGTTGAATGTGATCCTGTATGTTTTCTTCGGATCCAGCTTAAGAGCCTCGGCAAGATGCCAGGAGATCGCTTCTCCCTCACGGTCCGGGTCCGTTGCGAGATAGATCTTATCTGCCTTTTTGACAGCCTTTCTCAGGGCTGCCAGGATATCTCCCTTTCCGCGGATGGTAATATACTTGGGCTCGTAATCGCCTGCCGGATCAAAGCCCATCTGGCTTTTCGGCAGATCTCTCACATGTCCGTTCGAAGCCATGACTTCGTAGCGGGATCCAAGGAATTTTTTTATCGTTTTGACCTTCGTCGGTGACTCTACGATCACCAGATGATTTGCCATTCAGCTGCACCTCTCCATTTCAAATGTATCTTTGCGTACACCGCAGCCCCGGACCGTTCCCTCCCGTCCGGGGCTGAATCGTTAAGTACTATACACCAAAACTTTGAGGCTTGCAAGGTAAACCTCTAATATTTTATATACAGGTTCTTGCTGATCTCACGAATATATCCGTCCATCTGAAGCTTCAGAAGGATCCCGGAGAGCTGTCCGCTCCTTATCCTGAGCTTTCCTAATAGAATGTCAAACGAGACCGGATCCGAGGAAAGCTCAGCGAGGACCTGCCGTTCTTCTGCACTGATCTGCGCGCTCTTCTCCTGCATTTTCCGCTCTCTTCGCCGCTCTGCCTCTTCCGCGGGCAGACCCAGCAGCGAGGGAAGTTCATCTTCCGAGAGAAGGATCTGCGCGCCGTCACGGATCAGCTGGTTGCACCCGGTGCTGAGAACATCTCCGCTCCTTCCCGGCACGGCGATCACGTTCCTTCCCTGTTCCAGGGCAAAGCTGACCGTGATAAGGCTCCCCGAATCTTCGCGCGCCTCAACTACGATCACGTGCTCAGCCAGGCCGCAGATGATCCGGTTCCGTGCAGGGAAATGCCACGCAAGCGGCTGAGTCCCGCACGGATACTCGGACAGGATCCCGCCTTTTTCCGCGAGCATTTCATACAGCTCTATGTTCTCGCGCGGGTAACAGACATCAGCGCCGCTCCCGAGCACGCCGAAGCTTACGCCGCCGTTATCCAGGCACTCTCTCTGCGATATTCCGTCAATCCCCCTGGCCATACCGCTGATCACCGGGATCCCGCAGTCCGCGAGGACTCCGGCTATCTTTCCGGCCATGACTGCGCCGTAGCTGCTGCAGTTTCTGGAACCGATCACCGCGGCAGCACTCATCTGGTCATCCGGCAGTCTTCCCTTAAAAAAAAGTCCGCATGGCGCGTCAGCGATCGACCTTAGTCTCGCCGGATAAGCAGAATGTTCACAGCTGATAAACCGGACGCCTTTCCTTTTCATCTTCTCAGCTGTCCCGTCCGCGAAATGATCATTCTTATGAGCCCTCACATTTCTGACCCACTGTCTTCCGATCCGCTCCCATGCGTCAAATTCATCATCCCGCGCCATAAAAACGGCCATGGGAGATCCGAAATATGAGACCAGTATCCTCTGCTGCCTGCAGCTGATCTCCGGAATGCTGCACAGCCAGAGCCATGCGGCCTCATTTGCGTCGCCTGTCAGGTCTATCAGCTTCTCCACTCATCAACACTCCCTTCCCCAGTATTTCCTGTCTATCGTCCGGAAACTCAGCGCCTCTGCCAGATGCTCTTCTGTGATATGTTCCTCCCCTGCAAGATCAGCGATGGTCCGCGCGACTTTAAGGACGCGCATGTATGACCTCCCTGTCAGATGCTTGCTCTTGTACACCTTTTCCATCAGCCGCTCCTGGGAGGGACCAAGGAAGCAGTACCTGTCTACAGCATCCGGATCCAGGTCAGCATTGTGCAGGAACGGAGTTCCCCTGTATCTGTTAAGCTGCACAGCCGCTGCTCTTTCAACACGTTCCCGTATCTGCGCGGAGCTTTCGAAAGGATCGTCAGACCGGAGCTCATCATACGTTACTTCTCCTGATTCAGCGCACAGATCAAATCTGTCAAGAAGAGGCTGGCTGATTCCTCCAAGGTATTTCCGGATCTCGTTCAGCGAGCACCGGCATCTGTTTCTGTCGGGGTAATACCCGCACCTGCAAGGGTTCATTGCTGCCACAAGCATGAAATCTGCCGGAAACACATAGCTGCCGGTACTCCTGGATATGAGTATCCTTCCTTCCTCCATCGGCTGGCGCAGTACTTCAAGTGTCCGGGGATGGAATTCAGGCAGTTCATCGAGAAACAGTACGCCTCCATGCGCAAGGCTCACTTCCCCCGGCGCGGGATGAACGCCTCCGCCTGCAAGGGCAGCTGTCGTAACTGTATGATGCGGTGACCGGAACGGCCTGGCCACCATCATGCCCCCTCCCTGAGGAAGTGTTCCGGCTATGCTGTGTATCCTTGTGATCTCAAGGGCTTCTTCCACGGTCAGACGCGGAAGAATGGATGGTATCCTTCGGGCTGTCATGGTCTTTCCGGCTCCGGGAGGCCCGATCATGAGAAGATTGTGCATCCCGCTGACTGCGATCTCCGCTGCTCTCCGAAGAGCAAACTGTCCTCTCAGCTGGGAAAAATCCTCCGTATATGCTTCCCTTTCTTTCAGAAGCGCCTCCGGATCCTGTTCCATGCTTTCAAGAGCAATGCCATCATTGAAATAATCAATGATCTCCTGCAGGGAAGACGCTCCGAAGACCCTGACGCCTCTGATCAGGGAACCTTCCGCGAGGTTTGCCTTCGGTATGATGCAGGTGTGCGCGCCGAAAGAAGAAGCACGGGATACGATCGCAAGGATTCCCCGAATGCCCGTGACAGCCCCGTTCAGGCTCAGTTCACCGGCAAACAGGACACCTTCAAGGGCCTGTGCCGGAAGATACCCGTAGGACGCGAGCATGCCGACAGCGATCGGAAGATCAAACCCCGTACCTGCTTTTCTCATATCCGCCGGAGCAAAATTGACTGTGACCCTCTTGACAGGGAGTCTCAGGTTCATGTTCTTCATCGCTGTTCTCACCCGGTCCGGCGCCTCCCTGACTTCCACGGAAAGCATGCCCACCATGCTTACACAGGGCATGCCATCGCTTACATCCACTTCAACCATGACTTTTCTGGCTTCTGCTCCGCATATGGCTGCCGCCATGACGCAGCTGTACATATTCAATTCCCCCTTTGATCCGGAAATGCCGGGACAAGATCCGGCAGATGTGCTTTAATCAGTGAAAAGATGCGCTTATATGATATGTTGCTTTTATTGTACTCTGTTTTCTTTTCAAAGGCAAGAAAAAAGCTCCGGGCACCGCGCGTTATTAACGCTTTCGATGCTCAGAGCATGATCGTATGAATCCTGATATGCTTCTGACAGGAACAGATGCAGAGAGTGATCAGCTCATCCTGCTGCTCCGTAAAAAACCATTTTCCCCCGCCGATCCAGACTTCTTCTCCGCAGGTCTGACGCTTAAGGATACCCGTATCCTTTCCCAGAACGCAAAAGCTCCTGAAGTCAGAAGCAAGCCCGGTACCCAGGCATTTCACATACGCTTCCTTC
>CADCOP010000307.1 GCA_902803065.1 uncultured Lachnospiraceae bacterium
GATCTTCAGGGCGGGGTGAGATTCCCCACCGGCGGTGTTCTTCCGTAGCATACGACATACGTGAAACGGGAGAGAGTCCGCGAGCTGCAGCACTTCACCTGCTGCATGCATGAACCGGTGAGATTCCGGTACCGACGGTTGCACAGTGTGCATGCGGTTTTCTGAATTCATAATCCTTATGTTTCAGGCGCCGCAACAGTCCGGATGGGAGAAGATAAGAAGCTCTGGATATATGCATATATTCAGGGTTTTTTTGTTTTTCTCTTTTGCCTCTGAAAAAGTAAAACGAGAGGAGAAAAAGAGTATGTTTTCAGGTCTGTTGAGTGAAATTGCGAAAAATGGTTCCTTTGTGCTGGTCGTTATCCTGGTGGCGGCAGTGATCATTGCGCTGGCTAAAGTCAGCGAGGTGACTTTCCTGAAGGGCAGCGTACATGATGTAGGGAGTACGAAGTATATCACGATCTGCGGTATGTTTGGCGCTCTGGCGGCTGTTCTCATGTATTTTGAATTCCCGATCCCGTTCCTGGCTCCGCCGTTCTACAAGCTTGACTTTTCAGAACTGCCTGTCATGATCGGCGGCATGTATCTCGGGCCCGCGGCGGCTGTAATCATTGAATTTGTAAAGATCCTTCTGAAACTGGTCCTGAAGGGAACCACAACGGCATTCGTAGGCGATTTCGCCAACTTCGCAGTCGGCTGCTCACTGGTCCTTCCCGCAGTCATCGTTTATCACACCGGCAAGACAAAGGGCAGGGCGCTGGCCGGACTGATCACCGGAACGATCGTATTGACAGCTTTCGGAACACTGTTTAACGCCTTGTATCTGCTGCCCGCTTTCTCAAAGCTGTATGGTATGCCCATGGATGTCCTGATCGAGATGGGAACGGCGGTCAATGCAAAGATCACGAATATTACATCTTTTGTCATGCTCGCGGTAGCACCGCTGAACCTGATCAAAGGATTGTCCATATCGATCCTGACAATGCTGCTCTACAAGCATATCAGCCGCATGCTGCATGGCATGATGAATTAAGAGAATGCCATCTTTTTTCGCGGAAAGATGCGCCTTACACCGGCATTTCAAAATGACTTCCGGTCTGTTAAGTGGTATACTGTATGAGAAAGGAAGTGCGTAATTTTGGAATTGTTTGATGTATGTGACGCTGAAGGAAATCCCACAGGTGAAACGGTTGATCGTGAGACAGCCCACCGGGAGGGCGTACGCCACAGAACGGCGCATGTATGGATCGTGCGGGAACATGACGGCAGGACGCAGGTCCTTCTGCAGAAGAGAAGCATGAATAAGGACAGCTTCCCCGGGCAGCTGGACACATCTTCCGCAGGACATATCCCTGCCGGCAGTGAACCCCGGGAATCAGCGGTCAGAGAGCTGAAAGAAGAACTGGGGATCGAAGCCGCGGAGGAAGAACTCGAATACGCGGGGCAGTTCGTTATCCGGTATGAGAAAGAGTTTCACGGCAGAATGTTCCGGGATAATGAAGTCGCAAGCGTTTTTATTCTCGGAAAACCTGTGAGGGCAGAGGACGTGAAGATCCAGGAAGAGGAACTGGAGAGTGTTGGCTGGTATGACCTGGAGGAGACTGTGCGGGCGTGCGAGCGCCGGGATCCCGCATACTGCGTACCCATCGGAGGATTGAAGGTCCTCGTGGACAAGCTTGCGGGGGAGCGGGCGCAGTAACTGAAAGCAGACACATCATCTGACTTGCATCAAGGGGGAGGTGGCAGTATGATGTACCCGTTTATGGAAATGTCCGACGGAACCGTCGTTGAGCATTCCCAGGTCATGGAGGAGAAGGGCAAGAAAAGGGTCTATGTATATTTTGAGAGAAATTCGAAGGATGGCTATGCCTCGGCAAAATGCCAGCTTCCGGATTATTTCTGGATGTACATCGACGGGTTCACGAATGAGGAGGTAGACAAATTTGAGAGGCTGCTTGAAAACAGCGCGAATCTCCTGCCTCTTGCCCGCAGAAAGAAGGAAGCATGAGATTATTTATTGCAGTTGATCTTTCAGACAAGATGAAAACAGCCCTCATCGGCACAATGCATGAGCTAAAGCAGCAGGGCGTTACCGGAAACTATGTGCCCAAGCAGAACCTGCACATGACCCTGGCGTTCATAGGTGAGACAAAGGACGTTGACACCGTGAAACAGGTCATGGACAGCCTGCCCGTTGAAAAAGGGCGCCTGTCATTTTCCGGATACACGTTTTTCGGAGACATCTTCGTCGCCGGGATCAAGGGAAACCAGAAGATCAAGAAGTACGCGGCGGACCTTCGCAAGGCGCTTAAAGACAATGGACTGCCGTGTGACATGACTAAATTTGAGCCCCATGTGACACTCGTCCGCAAGTTTAAAGGGCAGAGGTCCCAGAACCTTCCGGTCCCGGATGC
>CADCOP010000308.1 GCA_902803065.1 uncultured Lachnospiraceae bacterium
TACAGTGAATTTACAGACCTGGAGCGGCTCGGAGCGGTCGTGACCAAGGGAGTCGCGTCTGTTCCCTGGGCGGGAAATGATGTCCCGCGCGTGGCGGAGACCCCGTCCGGCATGATGAACGCCATCGGGCTCCAGAATCCGGGAATCGATACGTTTGTCAGCAGAGACCTTCCGTTTCTTGAGAAGTTTGACACGAAGGTCATCGTCAATGTATGCGGGCACAGTGAGGAAGAGTACTGCGAGGTCGTTTCACGGCTGGCGGAAGAAAAACGCGTGGACCTTCTTGAGATCAACATTTCCTGCCCGAATGTAAAAGAAGGCGGGATCGCTTTCGGTCAGGATCCGAAGGCAGCTTTCTCCATGACAAAGGCTGTGAAGAAGTACGCAAGGCAGCCGGTGATCATGAAGCTGAGTCCGAATGTCACAGACATTGCGGAGATGGCCAGGGCCGTTGAGGAAGGCGGAGCAGATGCGGTCTCCCTGATCAATACGCTGACGGGAATGAAGATCGATGTGGACCGCAGGATGTTCGTGCTTGCGAACAGGACCGGCGGAGTGTCCGGACCGGCCATTCATCCCATCGCTGTCCGGATGGTCTACCAGGCAGCGCACGCGGTGAAGATCCCGGTGATCGGCATGGGAGGCATTGCTTCAGCCTATGACGCGCTTGAGATGATCATGGCAGGCGCCACGGCAGTAGCGGTGGGAACCGCAAATTTCCGGGATCCGTCGGTGACCGGGAAGATCGTTTTGGGAATAGAAGAATACATGAAGCGCAGCGGAGTTGAAGACATAAGGAGCCTGATCGGATGCGTGGGCTGAGGAGCGCGCGAAAGACAGAAAAGACTGGAGGTAAACAGCATTGGAGAGCTATAAACAGGAATTTATTGAATTTATGGTAGACTGCCAGGTCCTCAAATTCGGTGATTTTGTGACCAAGAGCGGAAGAAAGACTCCTTTCTTTGTGAACACAGGGTTTTACAGGACGGGAACGCAGCTGCGCAGACTGGGCGGATACTATGCGAAAGCGATCCAGGAGCACTTCGGACTTGATTTCGATGTGCTGTTCGGACCGGCATACAAGGGAATCCCGCTGAGCGTGGCGGCGTCTATGGAGCTGAGCAGCCTGTACGGAGCAGACATCCGTTACTGCTCAAACCGCAAGGAAGTCAAGGATCATGGAGATAAGGGAATTCTTCTGGGAGGACCGCTGCTGGACGGAGACCGCGTGATCATCATTGAGGATGTCACGACAGCCGGAACATCGATCCGCGAGACGCTGCCCATCCTGAAGGAGCAGGCGGATGTTTCGCCGCTCGGTCTGATCGTTTCCGTTGACCGGATGGAACGGGGCACGGGAGAGAAGAGCGCTCTTTCGGAGATCGAAGAGACCTTCGGCCTGAAAACGGCAGCGATCGTTACGATGGAAGAAGTAACAGAGCATCTGTACAACAGGCCTTACAAAGGGAAGGTGTGGATCGATGATGAGATCCGCGCCGCGATCGACAGATATTACGAACAGTACGGGGCAAACCGGTAAAACGGGCCATCCGGAAAGATCCGGAAAGAAGATATAAAGAAGATATAAAGAAGATATTAAGAAGGTAAATGGTATGAATCAGGGAGAAAAGGTCTATAAAACTATGGGTTCGGCAGGCGCTGTGACGCTTGCTCTCGGAATCATCGTCATGGTTACCGGGCTTGTGTCCGGTGTACTGCTGATCATCAACGGGGCGAAACTTCTGATCAGAAAAGGCGACGTAATCATCTGATGAAAAGAACAACGGCAAAACGGATACGCGCTGGTGCCTGGATCGTGTTTCTGGTGTACCTTGCGTCACTGATATACATTATGTTCCTTGCTGAGCGGTACGGCCGGCTTCAGGGAGCGGATGCGGCGCGCTTTAATCTTACGCCTCTGAAGGAGATCCGGAGATTTCTGTCAAACCGGGCTGTTCTCGGCGGCCGCGCGGTTTTCCTGAACGTGGCCGGTAATATTCTGGCTTTCTGTCCGTTCGGCGCTATTCTTCCGGTCATGTTCCGGAAGATCCGCTCGCTGGGACAGGTGACTGTTCTCACGGCGGTCTTTTCGATCTGCATTGAAACAGTGCAGCTCGTGACACGGGCCGGGGTGTTCGATGTGGACGATATTCTGTTAAATACACTGGGCGGTATGGCAGGTTTCACGTTTTTCTGCTTCTGCGACGCCCTGAGGAGACGATACTATTATGGCAAACAGACAAAAAAACAGCATCTACCGTGAGCACAGGTACTCGCAGGGAGGGATCGCCGCGGTTATCCTGGGACTGCTGTCCATGCTGGCATTTATCATTCTGGTTGGCATTTCTGCTGCCCGAAGGGCTATGCTCGGCGACTGGTCGGGCGCTGCAGGGTTCACCGCATTCGCGGCAGCTTTTTCCGGAATGAGCCTGGGCCTGAGCAGCTTCCGGGAAACATGCCGTTCTTATATTTTCAGTAAGATCGGAACATTGTACTGCGGCCTCATGGTTGCCGTATGGTTCCTGACCTTCTGCGTGGGAATGGCTTCCTGAGCGCAGGAGATGCAGCACTCTGCCGTAAGAGGCGGGAGAAGATGATATGGATGAGAGACTGAAACAGCAGATCTCCTTTATCATGGAGATCGATAAACTGAAGCGGATCACGCGCCAGTCATATATTACGGGCGCGGAGCGCAAAGAGACGGATACCGATCACTCGTGGCACCTGGCCATGATGTGCGCTCTGCTTTCTGAGTACGCGAACGAGAAGATCGATGTGCTTCATACGATGACGATGGTACTGATCCATGACATTGTTGAGATCGATGCCGGTGATACCTACGCCTATGACCAGACAGGCAACAGCACCAAGCGTGAGCGGGAGGTCAGGGCAGCTGACAGGATATTCTCTCTTCTTCCGCAGGACCAGGCCAGACAGATGCGTGATCTCTGGGAAGAGTTTGAGGAAGGCAGCACACCGGAAGCCAGATTTGCCAACACGCTTGACAAGATACAGCCGATCATGCTCAATGACGCCACAGGCGGACTGGCCTGGAGAGAACATGACGTCAAGGTGTCCCAGGTCATGGGAAGGAATGCGCGCACAGGCGAAGGGTCAGAGAAGCTCTGGGAGTACGCGAAGAGCCTGATCGATAAAAATACAGGGACCAACATCCGGCCTGAATAAGAAACAGCCGCGGACTTAAACTGCCGGCTGCGCATGCGCGCTTTCAGGCAGAGACCGGTCCGGATGAGGGAGATGAATGAATGCGCAATTGTGAACGCAGCGATATTGCGGAGCGCTTCGGCCTGGCGGCAGAAAGAATACGTGAGATCGCTCAGAGACCGGCGGTCAGCGCGCCGTTTGACGCATGGTTCAGGGATGCGGCTTCTTATATACTGAAGATCACTGAGATCAGGGAGCTGCTCAGGTCAGGCAGATGGGACATGCTTACGGAAGAGCGGATGCGGGAGATCAACAGAGGCCTGTATGCCGGGATCCTTCCCGAAGCGTATGCTTCTTCCTGGGGCAGCCCGGAGTATTCCGTGCAGACGCTCGGGGAAGAATGCGGAAGAATTCTCTGCTTTCTGTATTCAGAGCTGATGGGGCTTGCCGCGTATGTGTTTGAGGACCGGATGGAAGCCGTTACGGTCCACATGGAAGTCTTTATTGAATTATATAACCGGTTTGAGGAGAAGGCGGTTCCGTCCTACCGTGAACTTCAGCAGATCCTGTACTGGTTTGAGAGCGATTACTGTGATCTGTTCGCCGCGGGAAGAGTGCTCCAGGAGATCGATCCGGAGGAAAACAATGTCGCGCGGCTTATCGCGGCCCGGGAGCCGGAGGATCTCAGATATCTTTACAGATACGGAGAATACATTACTGACAGGGAGATCTCGCTTGCCCGGGAGCTTGGCCGCATGGAGCCGGATGACATCCGGCGGATGGCTTCTGACTTCACGGAATCCTGCTGCGGAAGATTATCCGGCGGGGAAGCCCTCCGCAAAGGCGCGGCAGTCGGCCTGCGTTATCACATCGGAGCGGAGCGCCTGGTGGAGGCCGCAGCGGAGCATCTGACAGGAATGGGGCTGCGGACAGTGCTTTTAAGGCGCGCGGTATGCATAGTCAACCGGCACGGGGCGGCATCGGAAGGCTATGCGGGAGCTGAACCCAACAGGCAGTTCCGGTATGACCACCGCGAGGACGCGGCACTGTATCTGGACAGAAAATTTGCCGACCGGCGGCTCGGAGTCATAAAAAGCACGTACGAGGATCACCGGGAGCTCTCGGAGGCATTTGCCGGTACCATAATTATGGAAACAGAAACGGATGAGCCATTCAGCCCTGCGGAGCATCCGGCTGCGTACAGGCTGTCGAACAGGCAGAGGGAGATCCTGGCAGGAATGGACGCCGCTGAGGCGCTTCTCAGGGAGACGTATCTTCCGGGAGCCGGTGCCCTGGCCGGAGGAAATATCTTGACACGAAAAATATGAGTCATTAGAATAAGGTACATGCATTGAGGACGAAGTCCGCGGCGGATAACAGACGTTCGCCCGGGGTATTTTTGATAAGTACAGGAGGATGATCATGCCACAGGTTGGTATCGTAATGGGCAGTGATTCAGATATGCCCGTCATGCGTAAGGCAGCGGATCTTCTGGATCAGCTCGGAATCGGATATGAGATGCGCATCATTTCAGCTCACAGAGAGCCGGATGTGTTTTTTGAGTATGCTAAGACTGCGGAAGAGAGAGGACTGAAAGTTATTATTGCCGGAGCCGGCATGGCTGCTCATCTTCCGGGTATGTGCGCGGCCATTTTCCCGCTGCCGGTCATTGGCATTCCGATGCACACAACATCACTGGGCGGAAGGGATTCCCTGTATTCGATCGTTCAGATGCCTTCCGGCATTCCGGTAGCGACAGTAGCCATCAACGGCGGAGCCAACGCTGCGCTTCTCGCGGCAAAAATACTGGCAGTTTCGGATCCGGAGCTGCTCGGACGCCTTAAGGAATATTCACAGAAACTCAAAGAGCAGGTAGAAAAGAAGGACGCGAAACTCCAGGAGACCGGGTGGAAAGCGTACGAATAAGCAGCCTGCCGGAAACGATAGACTTTGATTGCAGACAGCCGGCGGATGAACGGCTGCGTAACGGAGGTAAGAATGGATTATAAGAATGCTGGTGTAGACATCGAAGCCGGATACCGGTCAGTTGAGCTGATGAAGGAACATATTAAAAAGACGATGCGTCCGGAAGTTCTCACAGGTATCGGCGGTTTTTCAGGAGCATTCTCCATGACCCGTTTCAAGGATATGGAGAACCCGACGCTGGTTTCCGGAACGGACGGAGTCGGAACGAAGCTGAAACTGGCATTTATTATGGATAAGCATGATACAGTCGGCATTGACTGCGTTGCCATGTGTGTGAATGACATCGCGTGCGCGGGCGGCGAGCCGCTGTTCTTCCTTGATTATATTGCCTGCGGAAAAAA
>CADCOP010000309.1 GCA_902803065.1 uncultured Lachnospiraceae bacterium
ATCTGCGGGAAAAAGTACCCGATGGACGAGAGAGTGCTGATCGCCGAGATCCTGGAAGAAGACAGAAAGGCTGAATGAATACAGAAGAAAAAAGATATGCGGATGTCATCATAGACATCAGTTCAGATAAGCTTGACAGAGTGTTTTCATACCATATACCGGAAAACATGAAAGATTCGGTCGCCCCGGGAAGCGTGGTCACCGTCCCCTTCGGAAAAGGAGACAGGTGCGTACGCGGTTACGTTACCGGTGTCAGTTCCGCGACTCTGTATGATCCGGATAAGGTAAAGGATATCGCAGGCATCCTGACAGATGGATTTGATCCGAAGGCGAACCTCGTCGGACTTGCCGCCTGGATGAGGGAAAGATATGGCTGCACGATGGCCCAGGCACTCAGGACCGTCCTGCCGGTCAAACGATCTGTTCAGGAAAAGGAAAAAAAGACGATAGCGCTGAGCCTTTCGCAGGATGATGCCTCTGCTGCCCTCAGGGAGATGCGGAAAAAGCATCAGAACGCGCGGTGCCGGCTACTGGAAGCACTGATGGCAGAACCACAGCTTCCCTGGGAGATCGTTCGCGACAAGCTTCACATAACACTTGCGCAGGCCAGAGCCATGGAGGAGCGGGGGATCCTGAAGATCCTCAGCGAGCGCGAGTACAGGTCGCCCCGCGCGATGCAGGCGCAGAATGATCAGCCCGTGACCCTGACAGAGCAGCAGAGGGAGATCGCGGATACCATCATTTCCGAGTGGGACAGGGAAACTGCGGACGGTCTTCAGTACCTGATCCACGGAATCACGGGCAGCGGAAAGACGGAAGTGTACATAGAACTGATCGCGGAGGCAGTGCGCAGGCATCAGCAGGCCATTGTTCTGATCCCCGAGATCGCGCTGACTTACCAGACGCTGATGCGCTTCTACCGCCGCTTTGGCGACAGAGTATCCCTGATCCATTCAAGGCTTTCCGCGGGAGAGCGGTATGACCAGTTCGAGCGCGCCTCCCGCGGAGAAGTGGATGTAATGATCGGCCCCAGATCAGCCCTGTTTACGCCGTTTCCAAATCTGGGAATCATAGTGATCGATGAAGAACATGAACCGGCGTACATCAGTGAGGGAAGTCCGGGTTATCACGCGTCTGAGGTCGCTCTTGAGAGAGCAAAGCGCGAAAAGGCCCGCCTCGTCATGGGTTCGGCTACACCATCACTGCAGACGTATTATGCGGCCCGCAATGGCTTTGTCCGGCTGTTTACGCTTCCGCAGCGGCCGGGGAGCGCACGGCTTCCTGAAACAGAGATCGTGGATCTGCGGGAAGAAATGAGGGAAGGAAACGGAACACTCATCAGCCGCAGACTCCGGGAGGAGATGGAACAGACCCTCTCGCGCGGTGAGCAGATCATGCTTTTTATTAACCGGAGAGGTTATGCGGGCTTTGTTTCCTGCCGAAGCTGCGGCAAGGCGCTCAAATGTCCGCACTGTGATGTTTCTCTCTCACTTCACAATAACGGCAGGATGATGTGCCATTACTGCGGATACAGTGAGCCGGTCCCGAAGATATGCCCCTCCTGCGGAAGCGGTTTCCTGAGAAGCTTCAGGGCAGGGACACAGCAGATCGAGGAGGAGACAGCAAAGCTGTTCCCCCAGGCAAAAGTCCTTCGCATGGATATGGATACGACGAGGGGAAAGGACGAGCATACAGCTATCCTTTCCGCATTTTCAGGGCATGAAGCGGATATCCTCATCGGTACGCAGATGATCGTTAAGGGGCATGATTTCCCGGATGTCACCCTGGTTGGCATTCTTGCGGCTGATCTTTCACTGAACGCGCCGGATTACCGTTCTGCCGAGAGAACATTTCAGCTGATCACACAGGCAGCCGGAAGAGCAGGAAGAGCGGACAAGCCGGGGAAGGTCATCATTCAGACGTATGATCCTGAGCACTACAGCATACAGTGCGGGGCTGCCCAGGACTATGAAAGCTTTTATGAACAGGAGATGGGTTTCCGTTCCCTGGCAGGGTATCCGCCGGCGGGCGGGATCATTGCAGTCCGGTGCAGCGGCCCGGATCAGGAATACCTCGAAAAAGCCTGCGGGTATCTTGGCGCTTTCGCGAGAAGGCTGGGAGGACGCTGCATGGTATCCGTACTGGGCCCCGCGGATGAACCCATAGCAAAGATCCAGGACACCTACAGAAAGGTCATTTATCTCAAACACGGAGACATGAATGTGCTCACGCACATCCGGGAGAAGCTGGAGCAGTATGTGGAGATCAACGAAGGCTTCAGAACCATTACGATCCGCTATGAGAACCTGGCATAGACTGATACGGACACCTGGCTGAAAGCAGGGACCGGATACGGACAGAAACATACG
>CADCOP010000310.1 GCA_902803065.1 uncultured Lachnospiraceae bacterium
CTGTAGATCTCCAGCGGTACAGATGGAACTGTTCCGTCCGGTTTCACCCAGCCGGTACCAATATCGGTACCAAGAGAATGCGCGAATACGCCGCCGGATACATCTTCTCCACCCGCCTGCCTTTCGACCGCCGCGGTAAATGCTGCCATGTTGCCGTCGTTCAGGGCGCGTACGCATCCATCTTCTGTAACGAAGCTGCGCAGCGCATCACACAGGCAGGTAAGGGCCGCGAACTGTTCCTCATATTCCCGTTCCCTGTTGTCACGCATGCCCCGCGTCTTGGATGTCTCGCCTCCGATGATCCGGTTGTTGATCACTACATCAGGGAAACTGATCCCTATACCGTCAAATCCACGAAGCTCCGTTCCCAGAGATGCTTCCATCTCGAGGGTACACTTCTCTATGAGCGCATCGCCGGCTCCTTTTTCAAACGCCTCCGTGCGGATCTCTCCGATCCTTCCGCTCAGCATCAGACCGGTTCCCGCCCGCATCAGACGGGTCAGAAGCATGAGAGGCGAGAGAAATTCCTCCGCAGTCCGAAACTCTTCAGGATTCCAGTCATATTCCCTGCAGAACATGAGCATCCCGTTCACGCTGGCCGTCATCTTAATATCCGTACCGCCGATATCGATTCCCAGAAGGCTTCGCTCAGATGCATCTTCATCACCGGGAAAAACCGCCCTGTCACCGGCTGGCCGGGCGCATCCCGCGCATGTGTTTTCAAAAGTGTTCCCCGAACGGCTCATCATTACATCATCAGGAGCATCCCCGGATGCATCCGCTTCCAGCTCCTGCAGATCGCGGATCTCAAATGAAAACTTCCTCCACTCTCCGGTCAGCATATGGATCACACGCTCATTCACGTTCAGGCATTTTCCATAACCTCGCCGCTCCCCGTGGGGAAGAGATGTCTGGAAAACGTCATTCAGGCTTTCCGCCAGAGTTCTGCTGCGCGTATCATCCGGGTCTGTGAATATCTGTACTTCGAGTGCACCCAGCGCTGACAGAATGTTGTAAACGCCTGCGTATACATATTCTTTTACAAAATCTTCCTCTGTGTCATCCGCCGTTTCCGGCAGACGGAGGTCATATTCTTTCTCCTCTCCGGAGTACATGCGCACCCGTATCACGAATCTTCTGGTTCCGCAGGCATCAAATTCCCTGCGGATATCCGGAAGATATACAGGTTCATCCTGCATCGCGCGTTTTATCAATTCATTCAGCATCTGATCCTACATCCGTTTCCAGGCAGAGTATACCTTTTTCACGCAGAACACCTTCCCGTTTCCAGGCAGAACGCCTTCCGCCGGCCTGCCTTATGAGATTCCATATCCGTTTTCATCCAGTATCGTGATCGCCTTTTCATACATTTCCTTTTTTACAAGGAAATAATCCGTATTATACGTTGATACAACAAACACCGGTATCTGGTTCTCCGCAAGTATGGCCGTGATATCCGATATGATTCCAACAAGGGACATATCCAGTTCTCCTTCCACGCGGAACGCTCTCCAGCCATCGCTGCGTCCGATCGTATCGGCCGGCGCGTATTTTGTTTTGCAGACGACAGATATTTCTTCATCCGTCTTGCTGATAAAACAGTATTTCCCGGCAAAGTCTACCCCTTCGAGGCTGGCAACCTTGCAAATCGAAAAATCATGACTGAGTTTCTGCAGTTTCATCTTCCATACCTCCAATAGCGTATACGCGCTCTTCGCATTATTCAGGTGCAGGTATTGCCCGCCCCGCTTATCTGCCAAACTAGTATATTCGCATTCTGCTTATTATGGTATAATAGCTCTGTTATTTCCATGGTCTGCCTGTACCGGCTGCATTCGTCAGGGTCAGGCAGTTCCTGAACGAGGTTTTATTATGGCAAGCAGAAAAAAACATATAATAACCGGTCTGACAGCTGCAGCCGGAGCAGCTTCGCTCTTCGTCGGCTATACAGGCAGTTACCTTGCATCACTCTCAGCAGGAGGAAACCGTCAGACACTGGAAGAAGCACTGCAATGGCAGAGCAGCCGGTATGATATCCACTTTATGGATGATCTTGACACATTTGCATACACAATCAGCGGATACGAAGGCTACGTGATTCACGCTCAGTTTTTCAAAAACCCGCAGCCATCCGGCAAGTATATTATACTCACACACGGGTATACCGACAATCGCTTCGGAGCACTCAAATACATGAAGATCTATCTTGACCGGGGATATAACTGTATCATTTATGATCTTCGCGGACATGGCGAAAACGCTCCGTCTCCATGCACCTACGGTATCCTGGAGGCAAAAGATCTTCTTGCGGTGATCGACGATACACACAGGCGCTTCGGCGAAGATATTACGCTCGGCCTGCACGGAGAATCCCTTGGCGCGGCAACGACTGCCACTGTCATGCAGTATTGTCCCCGCGTAGACTTCGCGGTTGCCGACTGCGGCTTCGCAGACATCGAAAATGTTATAAGAGGCGCTGTTACCCACAATCATCTGCCCGCCTGGTTTACAGATGTCTCATCTGTTTTCTTCAAATGGAAGTACGGATACTCCTACAGGCAGATGCGGCCCGTCGATAGTCTCGCCGATAACCTCGTACCCTTTCTTTTCATGCACGGAGCTGAGGATAAATTCATCCTTCCTTCAAACAGCGAACGGATGCAGAAATCGACAGACGGATACAGTGAGCTCCATCTGATTCCCGGAGCAAAGCATGCAGCGTCTGTACTGACGGATCCTGTTCTTTACACGCAATGCGTCAACAGCTTTCTGGATCATCTGGGATTGTAAATCCGCCGGCAGCAAAAGCACAGTTCATATGTGTCCGGGGCAATGAATAGCGAATAGTTTAATGGGCCATAGCATCTGCCCTGTGCAGATCCTTAATATCCCTGTAGGCGCGCTCTCCCCAGGCCTGCTCGTCTTTCTTCTCCAGCGAGGGACTGACTTCCCACGCATAGGGGCGCATATGGTTGGCGATCAGCCAGGATATATAAAGGTCAAAGCCTTCATCTGCCGGACGCAGGATATCTCTCAGCGAATTCGCGTGTACAAGATACTGATAGGCGCCGTATTTGTCATGTCCGAAATAGTGTGCCTGCCCGTCTCTGATGCCTTCTCTGTTCTCGAATGACTGCGTCCACCGTTTACCGTTGTCATGAACGGAAGCTGCAAAGCATGCTTCCGAAGATGCTCCCTGCTCAAAAGAGAGCCGCGCGCACAGCCGCATGTGTTCATCCAGCGGCAGACTGTGATGTCTGTTCTGCTGGTCCAGCACGAACCCATCCAGCCAGGGATCCCGGATCCGTCCTTCATGCCAGACGATCCGTATCTCATCCCACCCCTCGATGAACGAAGGTGGATCAAACTTCCGCATCTGCCCGTCGATACGCTCCTCCGCAACAGGCTCCGGCCTGGCCGCGTTCCTCTCCAGGCATACTTCCCTCGGGCAGACAAACAGCACAGCTGTCTTCCGGCAGGAAACACTTCCGAGATCACTGAAAAGACCTCTCCTGCGTTTCACCGGGAGGTTGCTGTCATCGTATATGATCGAATTTCCACTCTTCAGGTCCCTGCGCATCTCGCGGCACAGCATCGACCGGAGCAGCTGATCATCCCGAACACTGTCCGGAGCGTTTTTGCAGTATTCCTCAAACGACCATACATGGTAGCCGGTCTGAGCCAGAGCAAAAGAACTCTTGCCGCAGGCATGCAGACCGATCAGGCAGAGCAGTTCCGGCCTGCCGTCCTTATCCGAAGAATTCCTGATAACTGTCACATCCATCTGATTTCTTCTTTCCTGAGCATCTTACCTGCATATCTTTTAAGGCAGATCATCGGCAAGCTCGTCTTTATGCCGATGTCGATATTTCCGTATCCAGTTCGATCCGAAGGGGCTGCAGTCCGCTCTCTCCGGTATCTCTGGCCGGAATTTTCGCGCCTGGCATGGGCTCCGTCGTCTCCCTCTCCGTCTCTGTTTCCATCTCAGTTTCTGTTTCAGATACGACCCCCTGCCGCGGCGCGGGTCTCGTATATGTTCTCATAAAAACAGTATTCGCCGCCACGATCGCAAGGGTCGTAACGGCACAGATCGTGAATATTTTCTGTGTCCTGGGATTCATGCTGTTACCGCCTCTGTTTCATATGCCAAAACAAATCGTCCTGGTTTATTGTCTCACAAGTCCCATGCGTATGCAAATAAAACCTCTGCATCCCGTCTCCAGAAACGCTAAAAGGCAAACAGCAAAAACCTCTGCATCCCGTCTCCAGAAACACCAAAAGGCAAACAGCAAAGACCTCTGCATTATGTCTCCAGAAACACCAAAAGGCAAACAGCAAAGACCTCTGCATCCCGTCTCCGGAACGCAGAGGTCTGTGAACATTCATATAACAGTGTATATATGATTATGCCAGTTTGCTCTTTGCGAGCTCTGCAAGTGTTGC
>CADCOP010000311.1 GCA_902803065.1 uncultured Lachnospiraceae bacterium
CCGTGTTCATACACGGGAGGTACTGATATAATTACCTTACTTCTGAATGACAAAGCTTAAACAGTGGGATCACGGAGGAGAAAAGGTATATGATGAGCGGTGATTTTTTTCCTGTTATTGATCTTGTTAAGACTGGCAGCCGTATCCGTCAGCTCCGCGTTGCGAGAGGACTTACGGTCCGCCAGGTTCAGGACCACTTCGGTTTTGAATACCCGCAGGCGGTCTACAAGTGGGAAGCAGGCAAGTGTCTCCCCACAGTCGACAATCTGCTGGTCTTAAGAAGACTGTTCCATGTAGAACATATAGAAGACCTCCTGGTCCTTCAGGACCAGGAGGTCTCTCCTGTTTATACAGACTTTTTTCAGCTTTCCGCAATTCTTCTTGCCACGTAGATCCCGCTGGCGGATGCGTGTGAGAGGGAGTGGGTCACGCCGCTTCCGTCTCCTATTATATACAGTCCGCTGTACTTCGTTTCCAGGTTCTCATCCAGCTCCACTTCCATATTATAAAACTTGACTTCAACGCCATACAGAAGGGTATCATCATTCGCAGTACCGGGAGCGATCTTGTCGAGGGCGTAGATCATTTCAATGATTCCGTCCAGGATCCTCTTTGGAAGCACGAGGCTCAGATCGCCGGGGGTTGCTGCGAGGGTCGGAGTGACCAGGCCTTCCGCAATGCGTTTTTCGTTGCTGCGTCGTCCGCGGACCAGGTCACCGAAACGCTGAACGATCACGCCGCCGCCGAGCATGTTGGAAAGCCGGGCAATGCTTTCGCCGTAGCCATTGCTGTCCTTGAACGGTACAGAAAAATGCTTGGAGACCAGAAGAGCAAAGTTTGTGTTTTCTGTTTTCTTTTCCGGATCTTCAAAGCTGTGACCATTGACAGTTACGATCCCGTTCGTATTTTCATTTACAACGATTCCGTTGGGATTCATGCAGAACGTTCGTACGTTATCTTCAAACTTTTCAGTCCGGTAAACGATCTTGCTCTCATACAGCTCATCTGTAAGGTCCGAGAAGATGACTGCAGGCAGCTCCACCCGGACGCCCAGATCGACGCGGTTCGATTTTGTGGGGATATCCAGCTCGCCGCAGACCTTTTCCATCCATTTGCTGCCGCTCCTTCCCACAGACACGATGCAGTATCGTGCCGAAACGGCTGCCGGTTCCTCCTGCCCGTCTTTGCGGAAGGTGACCCTGTAACCGCCGCCTTCCAGAATGTCCAGCTTTTCAACAGGAGAGCGGAAGAAGAAGTCCACTTTATCCTTCAGCTCATTATACAGGTTCCCCAGGACGATATAATTGATGTCGGTACCCAGATGCCGGACGGAGGCGTCCAGAAGCTTGAGCTTGTTCTGTATGCAGAGCTTTTTGAACTGAGTGCCGGCTGTCGAATACATTCGTGTGCCTTCGCCGCCGTGGGATACATTGATCTCGTCGACGTACTTCATCAGGTCGATGGCCTGCTGCTTTCCGATATGTTCGTAGAGCGAGCCTCCGAAATCATTCGTGATATTATACTTCCCATCAGAGAAGGCGCCGGCTCCGCCAAAACCATTCATGATGGCACAGGTCCTGCAGCGGATACATGACCTGACTTTGACTCCGTCGATCGGACAGCGGCGTTTTTCGAGGGGATTACCTTCTTCAAAGACGGCGACTTTCAGGTCCGGTCTTTTCCTGGTCAGCTCATAGGCTGAAAAAATGCCTCCGGGGCCCGCGCCGATGATAATGACATCGTAATTCATGAGTTTTCCTTCCTTCCATCCGAATTGGCTGATCCGGGTTCATTTCTGACACGGATACCGTTTACAGTTACCTCATCCGTGATCGGGATCACGAGACAGGCGCGGCCGTCCACGATGCGTTTTTCGATAAGATCGGAGCGGTCCGCGCTGATGCGGATGCTGACATCCGGCGTAGTTACTTCGAATTTGCGGGTGTTTATGATGTTCGCGACTGAAAACTCCGTGTCTTCGCCGGCCGCATGCTCAAAATGCCTGTCGAAATGCTCCAGGGTCTCTTCACTTGCTCCGGCAAGAACCAGTAGATTTTTGATCTCGCCCTGATCGAGACTGACAGGGTCAGGACTGTCCTTCTGCTGCTCAGAAAGTTCATGAAGCTGCTGGTGCAGGCCCTGCACAGTTTCGAAATCGCAGTGCTCACCCAGCGCTTCCTCTACAAGAGCCGTAAAGACTTCCTTCTGCGTTTCGGAAGGCAGAGGATGTGAGCAGCCCAGGATCCCGTCAGTGAATTCAGAATGGAGCTCGTTTCCGTTCCTGGTATAATACAGGATGCTGTGAATATCCGTGCTTCTTTCATTAAAACTCGGGAACAGGAAACCAAGATCAGGCATGCCGACGACCCAGTCGCGGATCCTGTTGTGGAAGCAGTTCTCCCCGGCGTCATAGGAGAGGCCGGGTTTCGTCAGGCTGACCGGGCAGATGCATGTGAGGATGAAGCTGAATACTTCATCGGAGGCGTCAAACATCTCCGAGTTATCACGGGCTTTCCCGGGAATATCGTATGCGGCATGGATTACGAGGATCAGGTAATTTTCCGGGTAATCGTAGGAAGAGATGATCCTGTCATAGTAGCCGGACAGCAGCTGATCATCCTGACAGGCATCATCGCGCAGAGAAAGAAGAAAGCTCTGGTTGCCGCCCTCCTTTTCCTGTTCCAGCGGGAAGTCCATGTTCAGAAGGTTTTTCCCCATCGTGCCGGACAGAGCTTTGCGGAGGATCTCAAAGTATTTAAACATTTCCTCCTCCGGAAGAGAGAGGAAAGCCTCCTTAAACTCGGTGATCTTATTCTTATCCCCGTCCACATAGCAGCCGCAGATGCGCGTGATGGCGCAGTTGGCCGGTGTAAACTGTTTCCTGATTTCAGCAATTTCCTTTTTGTTCATTCAACCACCTTACATTTATATATTTCGCCGCGCGCTGCAAAAACAGCGCAGGCGATACC
>CADCOP010000312.1 GCA_902803065.1 uncultured Lachnospiraceae bacterium
AGCGGAATGTAGTCGCCCTCGTCATTGCGGATCTCGATGGCAAAGCGGTCAGAGTCAGGATCTGTCGCCATCAGAAGTTCCGCTCCCACTTTGCGGCCAAGCTCCTCGCTCATCTTAAAAGCAGCCGGGCTCTCGGGATTCGGATACCCTACGGTCGTGAAATCCGGATCGGGATCCTTCTGTTCCGGCACTATGTGCCAGTTCGTAAAGCCGCGGTCCTTCAGCATCTGGGCGAACGGAATGGAACCTGCGCCGTTGAGCGGCGTGTAAACGATGGGGATGTCCAGATCCAGCTCATCACCGCTGTGGATCGCGAGGCTTTCGATCTTGTCCAGGTACTCCCGGTCATATTCTTCACCAAGTACGGTGATCATTCCATCCTTCACGCCCTGCTCAAAATCGCCTTTGATAACATCTGTGAAGGGATCCACCGCGCAGATCTTTTCATACATGCCGTCAGCGATGTCGCTCGATACCTGACAGCCGTCATCCCAGTAAGCCTTGTAGCCGTTGTATTCCTTCGGATTGTGGGACGCGGTGATATTGATGCCGGAGATCGTATGGAGCCTGCGGATCAGGAATGCCAGTTCAGGCGTAGGCCGCATGTCCGGGAACACGAACGAACGGATGCCGTTCGCTGCAAGGATACCTGCGGTCAGCTGGCTGAATTCCTTTGAAAAATGCCTCGGATCATGGGCAATGATCACGCCCTTGTCCATGGCTTCCTTTCCGTATCCTTTAATAAAATCCGCAATTCCCTGTGTGGCTCTGCCGACTGTCAGCATGTTCATGCGGTTGGTTCCCGCACCGACCTTGCCGCGCAGTCCTGCCGTTCCGAATGAAAGATCCTGATAGAACCTTTCCTCGATCTCTTCGTCATTGCCCTCAAGCTCCAGAAGTTCTGCATACAGCGGATCTTTCTGATCGAGTCTCTCCAGCCACTCTTTGTATCTTTCCTTAGCTGTCATAACACACTCCTCCTTTTTTATTTTCAGTGCTTTTTCAGCAGTCCTTTTTCTCCGTCTCTGCCTGCAGCACCTGCACTTCATAGGGCCGCAGATGCTCAGGCCGCGCCTGCCCCGGATAATTGTCGAGCAGGAGCCTCAGCTTTTCTTCTGCCCTGCGCTTCTCCCATGTGCGGGGAAGAGAAAATCGCAGCGGTTTATCCGAGAAAGAACAGATGACGAGTATCTTCTCATCTTTCGTGTAACGCTCATACATGAACAGCTTTGGGCTGCGGCGGTCGTATTCACGGTACTTTCCCTTCAGCAGGGCCTTCCTGCTTTTCCGGAGCGCGAGGCACCGCCGGTAAAACCAGAGGATGCTGTCTGTATCCTTCTCTTCGGCCTGTACGTTGATGCGCCTGTAGTCCGGATTCACGGCAAACCATGGCTTCACAGGCGAAAAGCCGGCGTACTTTTCCCCGGTCCACTGCACCGGCGTTCTTGCCGAGTCGCGGCTTGCCATGTGGATGCGGCGGATCCGCTTTTTTTCACTCTCCCAGGTAAAGAATGAATGATACGCGTTCCTGGAAGCCACATCATTGTACTGATCAATGGAGCGCAGGCGGATGTTTGTCATCCCGATCTCCTGCCCCTGATAGATGAACGGCGTTCCCTGCAGGAACAGGTAAGACGCTGCCAGCATGGTTCCTGACTCGCACCAGTATTTCCGGCTCCCGTACCGGTCGATGACCCTGGGATGATCGTGGTTTTCAAGGTATAACGCGTTCCAGCTCTTTCCGGCCAGGGCGTGCTGCCAGCGGCTGACCGCCCGCTTGTACTTTCGAAGCGAAAAGCGATGCGGCACGTACTCTGTCAGGAAGCAGTCGGCTGTCATCGTATCAAACTCGATCATCATGTCCAGGACTTTTTCCGGTCCCGATGTATAGAGCAGGGCCTTTTTCACCGTGGTAAACGGCGCCTCGCCAATCTGCACAGCGCCATACTCCTTCGCCACTTCCCGGAATTCCTTCAGGTATTTCATCAGGTTCGGCCCGTCCATGTAATAGGGAAGGCCGTTGATCGCCGGGAGGAAGGGATTTCCGTCAGGAAGGTCATGGTGCTTGGAGATGAAGGTGATCACATCTTCCCTGAAGCCGTCCACTCCCATGTCCAGCCAGAAGCGCATGATGTCCTTCACTTCTTCCCGCACCTTCGGATTGTCCATGTTCAGGTCCGGCTGCTTCCTGGCAAATACGTGCAGATAATACTGCTCTCTTGTCTCATTATACTCCCAGGCCAGTCCCTCGAACTGGCTGAACCAGTTGTTGGGAGGAAGCCGCGTCTCTCCTTTGAAGATCGGGTCCCGCCAGATGTAATAATCGCTGTATGGGTTGTCCTTTCCCTTGCAGCTCTCCAGGAACCAGGGATGCTCATCGGAGGTGTGATTGATCACCAGATCCATGAGGACTTTAAGTCCCAGTTCGTGTGCGCGGTCCAGGACTTTGCGGAACTGTTCCAGCGTCCCGTAATCCGGATGTATGTTCTTATAGTCGGAAATATCATACCCGTAGTCAGCGTTCGGCGACGGATACAGAGGGCTGAACCAGATTCCGTCCACTCCCAGCGAGCGGATGTAGTCCAGCTTATCGTATACGCCGTACAGATCTCCGATCCCGTCTCCGTTTCCGTCACAGAAGCTGCGGACCCAGATCTGGTAAAACGCCATGCCGCGGTAATCCATCTGTTTTTTCATGTCAGTTACGATATATCTTCTCCTTAAACAAACTGTCAGTTATTTTATATCCATGATCATCGATATAAATTATCCCGGTCATTCATGCGGATCCAGGTGGAGCGTATCCTTCACATTCTGTTTCATCCGCTCTGTGCTCTTTTTCAGGCTGTCCTTCATCTTATCCGCAAGCTGCTCTGCCTTTTCACCGGCGCTCTGGATGTTTTCCTGCGTATTCTCCTGGATCTCCTGGATATCATCCTGGATATTCTCCATCATGCCGACAGCCCCCGCTTTGAGTTCATCCAGCATCTCTTTCCCGCGCTGGCGCATCCTGTCCTGACCGATCATGCTCTTTGCGGCGGCCTCGATCAGGTAATCCGCGGGCAGCTTTTTCTTCTGCGGCAGGCGGCCTGCCTTTTTTGCCTCAAGAATATTTTCATAACGCTCATAGGCCAGCGCGACACAGGTCTCCCAGGACAGATAGATCTCCTCCATTGCGTGTTCTCCTGCCTGATGCGCCTGTCCCATATCCGCGCAGATCTTTTCCAGCAGGGAGGCCATGGCCTCCGGAGACTCATCTATAATGTAGCCGTTCCTTCCGTCGGTAATGCCCTCTGCCGCGCATGAATCGCGGATCAGCACACTTGCAAGACCACATGCGGCGGCCTCGCGCACGACAAGTCCGTTCGTATCAAATGTGGACGGGAACAGGAACAGGTCCGCCCGCGTGTTCCATGCGCGCAGCACATTTCTGTCGTACACGGGTCCCGTGAAGATGCATTTTCCCCTGCCGGGCTCATCGCCCATGAGATTCAGTTCCGCAGCCTTCTTCATGAGCAGTTCCTGGTCAGCTCCCTTCCCGACGAAGACCATGCGGAAATCCTGCCCTCTGTCCGCGAGAAGCTTCAGGGCATCCAGGATCATCGGAAGTCCCTTGTAGGTCATCATGCGGCCGACAAACAGGAACATGGGTACGCCTGCGGGAAGATCATAACCGCGGACCGCTTCCTCCACTTCTTTTTCCGAGACTCTCCCTTTTGCGAAATCCACGCCGTTGTTCATAACATGGTAATCGCCCCGGAACCCGAGCGACCGCAGGTTTTCGCCGGCGCCGCGGCTCACGACCCACACCTCATCGCAGGCTTCTATGTTGCTGACCATGAGATGGATGCCTTCCTTCGCGATCGTCTCGAGGCGCACAGCGCGGCGGATGTCGATGTCGTACTTTGTATGATATGTGTACACGATCGGCGCATCTGTCTCTTCTCTGAGAAGGCGCGCAACGACCAGGGCTGATGCCGGACTGTGGGCGTGGATCAGCTCCGGAGCTCTCGAGGCCAGCCGGGCCACATCTTTCCCCGAAAAAGGATCGCCCGCGCGGTACCCGCTGGTCAGGGCTGTCGTATCATAGCTCCGGTACGCGACCACCTCGTAGGGATAGCCGCTGTAGTCCGCATCCGGATAGCGCGGGCAGCCCACCGTGATCTGGGCCCCGTGTTCGCTCTGCAGGTACTTCGCGTAGTTCTGCACCACGTTTACAACTCCGTCGATAACCGGCGGAAACGAATCATTCAGCAAACATATCTTCATTCGTACATCCTCCCTTGCTCAGCTGCCTTCCGGCCCTTTTTCATTATACCATGCGGCGGGACTCCCGCAAGAAGGGAATCTGGGGTGTATATTCCAACGCAGGCACGCTCCCGCCGGACGGGGGACGGGGTGTATGTTCCAACGCAGGCACGCTTCCGCCGGACGGGGTGTATATTCCAACGCAGGCACGCTCCCGC
>CADCOP010000313.1 GCA_902803065.1 uncultured Lachnospiraceae bacterium
ATGATCTTTTATATGCTGGGGTTTTACATTCTTGAACATGCAGGTCATCGTCATTACCACGTGATCCACAGTGTGTTTGATGATATGATTCCTTTCTGCGAATATTTTATCATTCCGTATTGCCTGTGGTTTGTGTACCTTTTTGTCGGTATCTGCTGGTTCATCTTTTTCTGCAGAGACAGAAGAGAGTATTACAAGGTAGTTTCCGTGCTTGCGATCGGTATGACAGTATTCCTGATCGTCAGCTGTGTGTTCCCGAATCAGCAGGACCTGCGTCCGGCAGTATTCGCGAACAGTAACATTTTTACCAGGATGGTGGAGGCGCTGTACAGAACGGATACGGCGACGAACATCCTGCCGAGCATACATGTGTTCAATTCCGTTGTACTGTTTATTGCCCTGAACCGGTCGCCGCAGCTGCAGCCGTACAGAATGGTTCGTTTTCTGACTGGCCTGCTGTCTGTCATGATCGTTCTCTCAACCATGTTCCTGAAGCAGCATTCCGTTGTGGATGTGTCTCTGGGAATTCTGATGAGCGCGGCAGTGCAGATGTTCTGCGACAGAGTGTTTGCAGGGGAAGAGCAGGAGAGAAAGCTTCGCAGAGCGGGCTTGCGCAGGATCTCCTGATCCGGACAGCGGAACCGGTATATGACCGGCACATGAATTTGAAAGTCTGAGTATTTATTATATAATGAACAGGAAAGACCGGGAGCGCGGGAAATGCGTATCCCGGTTTATTCTTTTTTCACGCAATAACAAACCCGCCTTTTTATGGTATACTGTAAATGCTGCCGGAAGAAGCGGCGGCCCTGAAGATAAGGTATCACAGCATCTGTCTGAGAAGACGCGTGCAGCTGCAGAGGGAAATGTATGGCAGAAGAGATTCAGTTTGATATACAGGAAGAGCTTAAAAAGCTGCCGGCCAGGCCGGGCGTTTATCTGATGCACGATGAAAGGGACGCGATCATTTATGTGGGAAAGGCAATCAGCCTGAGGAACCGGGTCCGCCAGTATTTTCAGGCGGGTTACAACCGCAGTCCCAAGATCGAACAGATGGTATCCCGGATCAGGCGTTTTGAATACATCGTTACGGATTCCGAACTGGAAGCGCTGGTGCTTGAGAATAACCTGATCAAGGAGCATCGTCCCAAATACAATACCATGCTGACTGATGACAAGACCTATCCGTTCATCAAGGTCACTGTCGGGGAGGAATATCCGCGGGTCTTTCTGACCAGACAGATGAAAAAAGATAAGGCAAGGTACTTTGGACCCTTCTCCTCCGCATGGGCAGTGCGCGATACGATCGACCTGATACGGAAACTGTACCATCTGCGCGACTGCAGCCGCAGCCTCCCGAAGGATATAGGGAATGACCGTCCGTGCCTGTATTATCACATAAAGCAGTGTGACGGGCCCTGTATGGGCTACATCAGCAAAGAAGCCTACAACGAGAAGGTGGAGCAGGCTCTCGACTTTCTGTCCGGCAATTATAAGCCGGTCATATCCATGCTGGAAAAGAAGATGCAGGAAGCATCCGAGCAGATGGATTTCGAGGGAGCCATTGTGTACAGGGATCTTCTCACGAGCGTTAAGCATGTCACCCAGAAACAGAAGATCACGAGCGAGGACACAGAGGACAGAGATGTTCTGGCCATGGCCATCGACGGCAGGGACGCCATCGTGCAGGTCTTCTTCATCCGGGGCGGCCGCGTGATCGGCAGGGATCATTACTGGATCCGCATTGGTTTAAATGACAGCCGAGCCACTATCCTCGGAAGCTTCATACAGCAGTTTTACGCCGGGACTCCGTATATTCCGCGGGAACTCATGCTGGAGACAGAAGCGGAAGAACAGGAGCTGCTTGAAAAATGGCTGACCGCGAAGAGGGGAAGCCGCGTATATCTGCGTGTCCCGAGGCGCGGGACCAAAGAAAAACTCGTGGAAATGGCAAAGGAAAACGCGCAGATCGTTCTGCGGCAGGACCGGGAACGGATCAAACGGGAGGAGGGCCGCACCATCGGAGCTGTGAAGGAGATCCAGGAGCTGCTCGGAATGGATAAGCTGGTCCGCATGGAAGCCTACGATATATCGAACATCAGCGGCTATGAATCCGTCGGATCGATGGTCGTTTTTGAGAAGGGAAAGCCCAAGCGCAGCGATTACAGGAAATTCCGGATCCGAACGGTCGAGGGACCCAACGATTACGCGAGCATGGAGGAAGTGCTGACCCGGAGATTCACCCACGGACTGGAAGGAAAAAAACAGATGCAGGAGGACAGCTTCAGTTCTTTCCCGGACCTGATCCTCATGGACGGAGGACGAGGACAGGTCAATGTGGCTGAGCGGGTCATGGAGAACCTCGGGATCAATATTGAGATCTGCGGTATGGTCAAGGACGATTATCACCGGACGAGAGGGATCTATTATAAGAATAAGGAACTTCCGATCGATACCCATTCCGAAGGATTCAAGCTGATCACAAGGATCCAGGATGAGGCGCACCGTTTCGCGATCGAATATCACAGGAGCCTGAGGAGCAAGGCGCAGGTGCATTCGGTGCTGGATGACATTCCCGGCATCGGCGAGACCCGCAGAAAGGCCCTGATGAAGCATTTTCCGTCGATCGAGGAGATCCGCAGCGCTGATGAGGAAACACTCGCCGCAGTTCCGTCCATGAACGCTGCGAGCGCTGCTGCTGTATATATGTTTTTTCACCCGGCAGCGAAACCGGAGGCAGAAGACGGAAATTCATCCGGGAGCTGAGAGGGAGGCTGTGGACAAATCGAAAATATCATGTTAATGTAGCAGAAATGAAACAAAACAAAAAAAGGAGATTGCCATGGGCGCCAGTGTAGCGTTATCAAAACTTGTGAAGAAGATGCGTATTGAGAATCTGACTCCGCAGATCGATATCACGGACTATCAGGTCACTACAACCGAGGTTAACCGTCCCGCGCTTCAGCTGACAGGCTATTTTGACCATTTTGACGCGGAACGCGTGCAGATCATCGGATATGTGGAATACACATATCTTGAGCACCTGACCCGCGAACAGAAACTGCCGGTGTATGAAAAGCTGCTTTCATACAAGATCCCGTGCCTGATCTATACGACCATGACGACGCCGGATCCTGATATGCTGACACTTGCAGACAAATACAAGGTGCCTATCTTCATGACGAAACAGGCTACATCCGCATTCATGGCAGAGGTGATCCGCTGGCTGAATGTAGAGCTGGCCCCGTGCATCTCTATTCATGGAGTCCTTGTTGACGTGTACGGCGAAGGAATCCTGATCATGGGAGAGAGCGGCATTGGTAAAAGCGAGGCCGCGCTGGAACTGATCAAGAGGGGACACCGCCTGATCACCGACGATGTGGTCGAGATCCGCAAGGTCAGTGATGAGACGCTGATCGGAACGGCTCCGGACATAACAAGACATTTCATTGAACTGCGCGGTATCGGCATCATTGATGTCAAGACGCTGTTCGGTGTTGAGAGCGTTAAGAATACCGGAACCATCGACCTGGTCATCAAGCTTGAGGAGTGGGACAGGGACAAGGAGTACGACCGTCTCGGACTTGAGGAGGAATACACAGAGTTTCTCGGAAACAAAGTCGTGTGTCATTCCCTTCCCATCCGCCCGGGCCGCAACCTGGCGGTCATCGTTGAATCGGCTGCTGTCAATCACAGACAGAAGAAGATGGGTTATAACGCGGCAAGAGAGCTGTATAACCGTGTCCAGAACAGCCTTATGAAGAATATGCAGGATAAATCGGAGGAGTAGGAAAATGAAAAAGTACTGTTTCGGAATCGATGTCGGAGGAACAACGATCAAGTGCGGCCTGTTTGACACGGAAGGCAATGTGCTCGATAAATGGGAGCTGAAGACGCGGGTGGAAGAAAACGGCTCACACATCCTGCCGGATGTGGCCGATTCCATACTCGGAAAGATAGATGAAAGAAAGATCAAAAAGAGCGAGGTCGTCGGCATCGGCATAGGTATTCCGGGACCGGTTGACAACAGGGGCGAGGTTCCCGTGGCTGTCAACATCCACTGGGGACATGTGCAGATCATTGAGGAGATGGAGCGCCTGACCGGGATCACTACGCATGCCGGAAATGACGCGAACGTGGCTGCTCTCGGAGAGCTCTGGAAAGGCGGCGGCGCGGGGTACCACAGCCTGATCATGGTCACGCTCGGAACCGGCGTCGGCGGCGGCATTATTGTCAACGATAAGATCATCGGCGGCACCCACGGCGCAGGAGGCGAGATTGGCCACGCTCATGTAGAGGACGCGATCACGGAGCCCTGCAACTGCGGCAACTGCGGCTGCCTGGAGCAGGTCGCATCCGCGACGGGAATCGCCCGCCTGGCAAGAGAAGAGCTTGCGGCCAGCGATGAACCTTCACTCCTTCGTTCAGGTGAAGTTTCCGCGAGAACTGTGTTCGACGCAGTCAAGGCAGGGGACGCTCTTGCGTGCCGCGTTGCGGAGCGCTTCGGAAAATATCTGGGCAAGGCCCTTTCCGTTTTCGCCTGCGTGACGGATCCGGAAGTGTTCGTCATCGGCGGAGGCGTTTCCAAGGCAGGCCCGGTCCTGCTTGATTATATCCAGAAGTATTACCGCCAGTACGCGTTCACGGCCTGCAAGGACGCAGTGTTCGCGCTTGCTACGCTGGGCAATGACGCAGGTATTTACGGCGCGGCCCGCATGGTCCTGTGATGAAGATCCTGCTGGCAGCGGTCAACGCAAAATACATTCACCTGAATCTGGCGCTGCATTCCCTGCGGCAGTACGCGGCCTCCTTTACAGATCAGATCGAGATCTGTGAGTTTACGATCAACCAGTATCAGGAAAACATCATACATGAAATCTATCGGAAAAAGCCGGATCTTCTGGCTTTTTCCTGTTATATATGGAACATCTCCCAGGTCGTATCCGCCTGCCGCACGCTCCGGGTCCTGTTTCCACATCTGCCCATCTGGCTCGGAGGTCCCGAGGTCAGCTTTGAGACGGAGCAGTTTCTTGCGGAGCACCCCTGTATCACAGGGGTGATGCGGGGAGAAGGGGAAGTGACCTTTGAACGCCTTCTGGAAAGATACGCGCAGGAAAGCAGTCGCATATCCGGCGCCGAAGCCTGCCGGGAGCGTGAAGCTGCGGAAAACGCGGATCTCTCAGGCATCCCCGGGATCACCTGGAGAAGGGCGGACGGAAAGATCATCCGGGAAAGAGATCTCCTTCCGGAGGATCTTCCGAAGATGGATGACCTTCCGTTTGTTTACGATGCCATGGATCCCGCGCTCTTTGAGCACAGGATCCTTTACTATGAAACATCGCGGGGCTGCCCGTTTTCATGCAGCTACTGCCTGTCCTCCGCCAAGAAGGGTGTCCGGTACAGGAGCCTTGAGAAGGTCTTACGGGAACTACAGTTTTTCCTGGACGCGGAGGTGCCCCAGGTCAAGCTGATCGACAGGACTTTTAACGCGGATGCGGACCGCGCGCTGCAGATCTGGCAATACATTCTGGAGCATGATAACGGCGTAACGAATTTTCACTGTGAAATAGAAGCGTCGATCCTGACGGAGGAAGAACTGGCCCTGCTTTCGAAAATGCGTCCCGGGCTGATCCAGACGGAGATCGGCGTTCAGTCGGCAAACGGGGCGACGCTTCGGAGCGTTCACAGGAATCCGGACATTTCGAAGATTCGGGAGTGCGCGGCCGCGATCCGGAAAAACGGAAACATGCACCTTCATCTTGACCTGATCGCCGGGCTTCCTTTTGAAGACCTCGGAAGCTTCCGCAGATCCTTCGCAGAGGTGTACCGGATGCAGCCTAATGAGCTTCAGCTGGGGTTTCTCAAGCTTCTGAAGGGCTCGCCCATCCGCCGGGAGGCAGAACGGTTCGGTATCGAAGCCGACCCGCAGGCGCCCTATGAGGTGCTGCGCACAGACTGGCTCTCGTACGACGACCTGCTCCACCTGAAGGATGTGGAAGAGATGCTGGAGATCTTTTATAACAGCCAGCAGTTCACAAATTCCATCGCCGCCCTGGGGCAGTGTTTTAAAGACCCTATGTCGCTTTACGAAGCGCTTTCAGAGTGGTACAGGGCAAGAGGCCTGTACGGGCTGCAGCACAGCAGGCAGGCAAGGTATGAGCATCTCCTTGCATTTGCCGCTCAGCTGCCGGGCATGGATACAGAAGCATTCCGGGAACTGCTCACGATGGACATGTACCTGCGGGAAAACCTGAAGAGCCGTGCCGGATGGATGCGGGATCTTTCCGCCGACAGGGAACAGACCAGGCAGTTTTACCGCAGGGAAGAGGAGACGCGGAGGTACCTTCCGGACTATGCGTCCTTTGACAGGCAACAGCTGAATCGTATGACGCACCTTGAGTACTTTCCGCGCAGGGGAGAATGGCTCCTTTTTGACTACGGAAGGAGAGATCCGCTGACGCAGAATGCCCGCACGGTCCGCCTGCTGCCGGAGAAATAATTGTTGCAGAGTTCTGAAAAATGCACTAAACTAAAGGGAAGTTTATGCAGAAGCGGAAAGACCGCTGCTGCGGAAAGAGGTTGATTATTATGATGAATTATAAGAAAAACAAGAAAACACAGATCATTGCCGCTGTGATCATCGGTCTGATCGTTCTGGCTATGATCATCTCGCCGATCCTCAGCGCCATAGCGTAACAGGTCCGCCCCCGGTTTTGCCTGCCGCATGAGGGAGCTGGCTGGCACAAAGAGGGACTTTCGGGGATAAGGACAAATAACAGGTGGGAGTATAAGGGATTCATGAGAAACAGAATTTACGGCAGCTTTCTGTGCGTGCTCTTCTGCGCTGCTCTGGCAGCAGGCGGAGCGCTGCGCGCGGAAGCGGCGGAGAAGACAGTCAACCGCGGTGTTTACCTGAACGGGATGGATATCGGCGGCATGACTGTTGATGAAGTTTATGCAGCTGTGGACGGAAAGCTTGCGGAGCTGGGCGGCACCGGCGTAACGGTCACGGTGGCGGACACAGAACTGCACACCACGCTGGGAGAACTGGGACTGAAATGGAATAATCCGGAAATCCTGGACGAAATACTTCAGCTGGGGACATCCGGCAACATTGTACAAAGGTACAAGGATCAGAAAGACCTGGAATACAATAAAAAAGAGTATGCCATGACATTTGCGCTGGATCCGGACGCGGCCGAAAGCTATGCGAAAGCCTGTGAGGCTTATAATACGGAGCCGGTGGACGCTGTGATCTACACGACAGATGAACTGACGCCGGGCGTAGACGGCGGAACGGACGGCATTTCGGTCCGGGTGGATGAAGCGGCGCAGGCCCTCCTTTCCGCTGCTGAGAGCTGGACAGGAGAGGGAAGCCTGAGCGTGGACCTTCCCGTGGACCGCACGGAGCCGGATGTGACGTATGATGAGCTTGCTGTCATTACCGATGTGCTCGGAACAGCGACGACAGACTATTCATCTTCCTCTTACGGAAGGGCAATTAATGTTGAGAACGGATGCCGGAAGATATCCGGAACGCTCCTCCAGCCGGGAGAATACTTCTCTGTGACAGCGGCAGTGACTCCGTTCACTCCTGAGAATGGCTATGAGCTGGCGGGCTCGTACGAGGAGAACCAGGTCGTCAGCTCCTACGGCGGCGGCATCTGCCAGGTATCCACGACCCTTTACAACGCGGTCCTGAAAGCAGAGCTTGAGGTTACGGCGCGGTCCAACCATACCATGGTCGTCAATTACGTGGATCTTTCCAGGGACGCGGCCATAGCTGAGGGCAACATGGACATGTGCTTTGTAAATACAAAGGAGGATCCGGTCTACATCATCGGCTACTGCTACGGGGGATGCATCACCTTTACGATCTACGGTCATGAAACGCGTCCCGCGAACCGTAC
>CADCOP010000314.1 GCA_902803065.1 uncultured Lachnospiraceae bacterium
AAGTAAGAATTGAAGTAAGAATTGAAGTAAGGGTTTAAAGGTTCTTAAATGACATCAATGGATGAATACAACAGGAAGCTGCATGAGCAGATGGCTCAGCTCGATGAGACAGATCGGGAGATCGCGCGGCTTCTTGACAAACGCCTGCGGCAGAGCGAAGAGATCGCGAAGCTGAGGATCAGCAGCGGGAACAAGCTGTTTGACAAAACAGCCGAGGCGGAGAAGCTGTCGGCCATCCGGGCGATGGCGGGCGGCGCGTTTGAAGCGCATGCGGCAGAGGAACTGTTCACGCATCTGTTTGCCATCGGAAGGAAAAAGCAGTACAGACTGCTTCATGAGATGGGCGCCGCGGGCCGGCTTCCGTTTATCGAGGTGGACGATCTCGAACGAGAGAATGTCCGGGTCGTGTTCCAGGGAGTAGAGGGAGCGTACAGCCACGCCGCCATGTGCTCATTTTTTGGTGATGATGTAAACAGTTTTCATGTAAGGACGTGGCGGGAAGCCATGGAAGCGATTGCCGACGGGGAAGCGGATTACGCGGTGCTTCCCATTGAGAATTCATCCGCCGGCATTGTGGGTGATAACTTTGATCTGCTTGTGGATTTTGAAAACTATATCGTGGCAGAGCAGGTGATCCGCTGCGAACATGTTCTTATGGGACTGCCGGGCGTTTCCATCGATGAGATCACCGAAGTATATTCCCATCCCCAGGCTCTCGCTCAGTGCGCGAGATTCCTCGATGAACATATGCAGTGGAGACAGGTTCCCTTCGACAATACGGCGCTTGCCGCCAGAAAAGTGGCGGAAGACGGGATACGGACCCGGGCGGCGATCGGGAGCAGATTTGCCGCGGAAAGATTTGGCCTTGCTGTACTCGCGGAGCATATTTACTTTAATGAGGCTAATTCCACAAGATTTATCATAGCGACAAACCAGAGGATCTTCCGGAAGGATGCTTCAAGGATCAGTATCTGCTTCGAAACGCCGCACAGAAGCGGTTCCCTGTACAGCATTCTTTCGCATATTATCTATAACGACCTGAATATGCAGCGCATCGAATCCAGGCCGATCGCGGGAAGAAACTGGGAGTACAGGTTCTTTGTCGACTTTGACGGCAACCTGAACAGCAGCTCGGTAAAGAGCGCTCTCCGGGGGATCCGCGCGGAAGCAATCAACATGAAGATCCTCGGAAATTACTGATCCGTCATGCGGCGGAGTTTAAAGGAACTGAAACAAGGGCAGACGCCTGCGCAGATGCAGGATCATGGAACAGGAGAAATAAAAAAATGAATCTACAGCATGTCAGGGAACTGCTTTTATATACGGCAGATTCTTCCGGATATCTTGAAACGGCAGCACAGCTGAGTGAGATCACCGACAGGGATGAACTCAGGAAAAAGTACACTCTGCTGATACACTCGCTCATCGACATGGCCGAGACATGCGGTTTCTCGGGAAACCTGTGGCACTGCGCGCTGACATATGTTCTTGTCAGCCACGAAAATGCCTACAGCAGGTCCTGTGAGATCCGCGGGGGCGCCCTGGGAGGCGTAAATGCCGCGGCCATTCATGATCTGGGTATCTTTCAGGAGATGTTTACCGAGGATTTCCGGGAGATCGAGGAGATAACAGGAGCGCGCATGTACAGCCTTATCCGCGAGTATTCCTGCCGCGAAGGGGATCAGAGAAGATACGGGCGCAGGATCCGCGAGAGGATATCGGGCCTGAGCGAGGAACTGTATCTTGCGCCGGATGTGAACATGTTCAAGGAGAAACTGGAAGAGTTCTACCGGGATTACGGTGTAGGAAGGTTCGGCCTGCACAAGGCGTTCCGGGTCCAGTCCGGCAGCGACGGCGCCAGGATCGTTCCCATTGAGAACATTGCCAGGGTAAGCCTTGACGATCTGGTAGGCTATGAGATAGCGAAAAAGAAGCTGATCGACAATACTGAAGCTTTTGTCGCAGGAAGAAAGGCAAACAACTGCCTGCTGTTTGGTGACGCGGGAACAGGAAAGTCCTCCTCTGTCAAGGGGATCCTCAACAGGTATTACGACCGCGGACTCAGGATCATTGAGATCTATAAGCATCAGTTCCGCGACCTGAACGATGTGATATCGCAGATCAAGAACAGGAATTACAGATTTATCATCTATATGGATGACCTTTCCTTTGAGGAGTTTGAGACAGAGTACAAGTACCTGAAGGCAGTGATCGAGGGCGGACTCGAGAAAAAGCCGGATAATATTCTCATCTATGCGACGAGCAACCGCCGGCATCTGATCCGGGAGAATTATTCTGACAAAGAGGATATCCGGCAGGACATGCATACATCCGATACAGTGCAGGAAAAGCTGTCGCTGGTTCACAGGTTCGGAGTTACGATCTATTTCGGATCGCCGGATAAGAAGGAGTTTCAGAATATCGTCCGTGTGCTAGCGCAGAGAGCAGGCATACGCATGCCGGAGGAGCAGCTCCTGCTTGAAGCAAATGCGTGGGAGCTGCAGCATGGAGGACTTTCCGGCAGGACAGCGCAGCAGTTTATCGATTACCTTCTCGGTATGGAGCATCTGCCGCAGGGGCAGGCATAAGAAATCACTGCAGGTATAAGAACCGGGGATACAGACAGAAACAATACAGGCGGCGCCTCGTACAGTGCCGCTCAGAAAAAGAACGAGGGGCGGAACAACATGGCTATCAAAGTGTTTGCTGCAATCGTGATCGGATCCATGGAGACAGAGATGCGGATCTACGAGCTTTCGCAGAGGAAAGGAATGAAGGAGATCGACTGCATCTCCACCAGGCTCGGACTGGGCGAGGATGCATACAGCAGCGGCAAGCTGGATATGGAAAAAGTGGAGGAACTTTGTGCTGTACTGAATGAATTCCGGCAGATCATGCAGGGATACCATGTGGATGAGTATGAGACGGTTGCCACCAGTGCTTTCCGTGAGATCAGGTCATCTCTGATCACGAGGGATTATATTGAGAATCAGACAGGCATGCAGATCCGGGTCCTGAGCAATTCAGAACAGAGGTTCCTGGATTACAAATCCATCGCGAGTGAAAGCAGTTTCTTTGAACCGATCATTCAGAGCGGAACAGCGATCGTTGATATCGGCGGCAACAGCATGCAGGTCTCCGTGTTCGATAAGGATAAACTGATCACTACGCAGAATATCCGCATCGGAAAGGTGCTCGCAAGAGAAATGTACTTCCCGGCGGCTAAGAACCTGAAGCATTATGAAGCAATGCTGCGTGAACTTGTGGAGCAGGAGATGAATGGCTTCGGGAAGCTTTACCAGAAGGAACGTCAGATCAG
>CADCOP010000315.1 GCA_902803065.1 uncultured Lachnospiraceae bacterium
ACATCGGCTGCAGAACAGAGATTCCGTCTGCGCCGTTCGCCTGTGCCATCTTTGCCAGACGGACACATGCTGCTGTGCGGATCGCGCTGTGATCCATCACGCCGCACCCATCATTCTTAAGCTTGAGCATAACGCTGACCGGACCCATAAACACTCCTTTTTTATTTCTTTACTCGCATAGTATTACATGAAGACTGCCTGCTTTCACTCTGCTGAAAGCATAACATATTTCCCGGATGCTGTGTGAGCATTATCGGGCATGAGCCTTGTCACGTGCCATGTTTTGATATACGCACCGGCCATTTTACGATATAATTGAACTGATTACGAAGACTATTTGACAGGCATCCGGTCCCGGCATCGGGACTGTTTGCTTGTTCTTGCTCCCGATGCTTTTTTCACCTGATTCGATGTGGCTCCGGCATCGGGATTGCTTGCTTGTTCTTACCACCGATGCTTTACCGCCTGATTCGGTGTGTTTTTGGCATCGGAACACAATGCTTCTTGAGGATCCCGATGTATCGCTTATTTTTCCGGTGTAAACAGAAAAGGAAGGTATAAATATGGCAGCTTCTAATTCATCCGGCAGCTGGGACATCCCGAACGCCGGCGGCCCCGGCTCATCAAACGGAAATCACGGATTTTTGCTTGTTATTACTATTGCAATTCTTGCGTTCCTGTCAGGTATTTTTATTGCAGTTGCTGTAATCACAGGTCTCTCCGGGCGCGGGAAGCATGATCCCGTGAAAGAAACTTCTGCGCAAGTCGAAAGGCAGACTGAAACCCAGGCTGCAGCGCAGGCTGAAAAACAGGCAGAAACCTCAACCGCGATGCAGTCTGGAAGCCAGACGGAAACCTCAGCCGCGATGCAGTCTGGAAGCCAGACGGAAGCCGCAGCCGCGATGCAGTCTGAGACCCAGGCCTCCACACACGCCGAAAACCAGACCGAAACCCAGGCCGCGGCGTACACTGAAAGGCAAACCGAAAAAGAGACAGAACTTCAGCCCGACATTCCGACCGCAATTCAGACCGGCACTGAGATCGAGGATAATAACTCCTACTCTTCCGCGAATGAGATCCTGACGAATGAAACATACCGCGGCCAGCTTTCCGCAAACAGGGATCACGAGGAGGACTGGTTTGTCTTTACGATTCCGGAGAACGGTGCTGTCACGATCCGTTTTAATACGCCGATGCAGGCTGACAACGATTTTTACTGGAACCTGGTTCTTAACACTGCCTCCAATCCGACCGCTTCCTCTCGCTACGACCAGTTATGGTATGCAACGCTAAAGGGATATGACGCGGACTATTCCTCTGTGCCCCTCGGGCTCCCGGCAGGGACCTATTACCTGAAGATATATTCTTCAAGCAGCTGGTCTTCGGATACATATGAGCTGGAAATACAGTATGAAGTCTCGGATGTCTGGGAGATGGAGAGCAACAATACCTTCAAGAGCGCAACAGACATCGGGCTGAATACGGTTTACAACGGCGTTCTTCAGGATAACCGCGACTATGAGGAAGACTGGTTTGTCTTTACTCTCCCGAAGACAGGAGTCATTACGCTTCATTTCGATGTTCCGATGCAGGATGACAATGATTTTTACTGGAATCTGATACTGACCACGGCCGCAAATCCGACAGCCGGTTCGAGAGATGATCAGGTATGGTATGCGACGTTAAAGGGATTTGAAACAGGCTTTGCTTCCGTGCCCCTCTCTCTTCCGGCCGGGACGTATTATCTGAGGATATACTCGTCAAGCAGCTGGTCCTCTGACCCGTATGCATTGGAGCTTCAGTACGATACCTCCGGAAACTGGGAGGTTGAAAACAACGATTCATTTAAGGATGCAAACCCGATCGAACTGAACACGGTATACAATGGAGTGCTGCAGAATAACCGTGACTATGAAGAGGACTGGTACGTCTTTACCCTCAGCGAGCCCTCTTCAGTTACAGTCCGGTTTGAGGCGCCTATGCAGGATGGCAGCGATTTTTACTGGCGGATCAGCCTCCGTCCGGGAAATAATCCGACAACCGAGTCGACTTCGGAACAGCTCTGGTCACAGGGCATCAGGGGATACGAGACATCCGCCTCGAGCGGGGAATTGCAGCTGGATGCCGGAACCTATTACCTGAAGGTCACCTCCGCGTACGGCTGGTCACCGGACATCTATTCGCTGTCGGTAAGCCGGTGACCAGGCATCTGCATATGACATCATCTGCCGCATGCGGCATCGATTGCTGCCAGTTCTTCTGCTGAAAACTCAGTGTTCTGAATTGCTTTAATGTTATCCAGGATCTGCTCCGGTCTTGATGCTCCGATCAGGACCGAGCAGACATCTCCGTCCTTCAATATCCACGCAAGGGACATCTCAGCAAGGGTCTGTCCGCGCTTTTCCGCCAGCTCATTCAGTTTTCTTATGCTGGCGAGCCTTTCCTGCGTAATATCTCCCGTTTTCAGAAATCTTCCGTCTCTGGCGGCACGGCTGTCTGCCGGAATGCCGTGGAGATATCTGTCCGTGAGGAGGCCCTGCGCCAATGGGCTGAAAGCAATGATCCCGATTCCTGCCTCTCTGCAGAATTGTTTTACACCATCCTCCTCGATCCCTCTGTCAAATATGGAATATCTCCTCTGGTTCACAATAAACGGGCAATGAAGTTCCCGCAGCAGACGCTGCGCCTTCTCCGTGTATTCTTTATTGTAGTTGGAAACGCCCGCGTACAGAGCCTTCCCGCTTTTTACAATATCTGCCAGGGCCTCCATTGTTTCTTCCAGCGGAGTGTCCGGATCCATCCGGTGATGATAAAAAATGTCTACATAATCCAGATGCATCCGTTTCAGGCTCTGGTCAAGGCTTGCGAAGAGATACTTGCGTGATCCCCAGTTTCCGTACGGCCCCGGCCACATGTCATACCCCGCCTTTGATGTGATGACCAGCTCGTCACGATACGGACGGAAATCCTTCTCAAACAGTCTTCCGAAATTTTCTTCAGCGCTGCCATACACCGGCCCGTAATTATTAGCGAGGTCAAATTGCGTGATGCCATGATCAAAAGCAGTCCGGCACATACTGCGCATAGTATCGAAATTATCCCTGCTGCCGAAATTATGCCAGAACCCCAGCGAAACTGCCGGGAACAGCAAACCGCTTCTGCCTACCCGGTTATACTTCATTCCATCGTACCGGCTGTCCGATGCCTGATATATTTCATTCATGATTACTCCTCCCGATTCGAAAACACATTTCCGCTCACATGATTATCCTATCCTATAGAGGAGATCCATACAACCCTCAATATGCTCCCCGATGTATTTTTCCCTGTCATTGACAAAGTGAACTTTTGCGCATATAATATGCTCAAAGTTCACTTTTTGCTGCCATCCTCCGTTTCCCCATGGGATGGCGGAATTTGCTGCCGTGCAGTCACCCGGAGAAAGAGGTAATAAACATGAGCATATTCGGAGAAAAGATCAGGGCAAGGCGCGAGGAGATGCGTCTGAGCCAGGAACAGCTGGCCGATCTGTGCGGCCTGTCAAGGCGTTCGATCATTTCCTATGAAACAACTGATAAACGGCCGCACGCCTCGACCGTCCGCGCTCTCGCGAAGGCCCTCAAGGTCACTGTCCGCTATCTGGAACGCGATGAGATCACGGATCCGCAGGCCGGCATTGAGCAGGAGCCTTTCATTTCAGAAGCAAGGGAAATGTTCGGAAGCCGCGGCGCTGAGGAAATGACAAGGCTCCTCGAGCAGAACGAAGCGCTCTTTGCCGGAGGGACTCTGACAGAAAGCCAGAAGGACATGTTCTACGAAGCCATCACCCGCGCCTACTTCGCAAACAAGCAGAAAGCCCGCGAAAAATACGGCAGAAAGAAGCCGGAGGGGTCTGACGCGCAATGACTGATTACAAGATGATCCAAAAAAAGGCTGCGGAGCTGCGTGTTCTGTACGGTCCTGCCAACATCCGCGGCGTGATCCGCGGACTGGACCTGACCCTGCTCGAACTCCCCATGGGCACTGAACCGGACAGTATCCGCGCCTTCATCATGAAAAGCAGCCGCTGTGCGGCCATCACGCTCAACTGCGACCTGCTCGATGACGCTGTTCCCTTCATCCTGGCCCATGAAACAGGCCACTATGTAATGAACCATCTGCAGGGAACCTTCTGCGCTTTCCGCGACAGCCATTTCGGGTATTCTTCAGGAAGCACGGAACTGGCGCGGATGGAAAACGAGGCGACCTTCTTTGCGGCCGAGTATCTTCTCGACACAAAGGAAACGCTGGAGCTTCTTCATGAGTATGACATGCTCACGGCAGCCAAAATACTGAAGGTCCCGCCCGAATTTCTTGACTTTAAAGCCCGGCTGATGCTGCATGACGGACTCATCGCTTCCTACAGTGAATACATTCCGGTCCGAAGCGATTTTTTAAAGGATGTACCTCTCGCCGCCGGGAGCGATCCGGTCTGACATGCTCCGAATACCGAAAAAACGCAAAAAGGAGGCCATACCATGTTTAATGTCCGCGCGCTGCCATCGTCCGCATGGGCACATGATGCCTCTCACCGGATCTATATCTGCATTGATCTCAAATCCTACTATGCGTCTGTCGAGTGTGTCCAGCGCGGTCTGGACCCGCTGACCGCGAATCTCCTCGT
>CADCOP010000316.1 GCA_902803065.1 uncultured Lachnospiraceae bacterium
GACATGACCATAACAAAGGTCTCACTGATGAAATCCGAGACACAGAACGGAAAACAGGTCTACAAGGAAGTATATTCAGTAACAGCATCATGACAGAACGCGACAGGCAGGATCCGAGGATCCTGCCTGTTTTCTGTACAGAGATATATATTAAGAGATGCACAGGATCAGAAAAATAAAGCTCCAGAAGGAAGACAGGGAATGGGAGCAGGGTTCTGGTCCCGGTTGCGCAGAACTCACCTCTGCAGTATTATATTGTTTAAGATCATATCGATAGAATGCAAGGCATATTTTGACAAAGAAAGGGATCACAGTACTGTTCCGGACAGGATGCAGCATCCGCTGTATAGGCTGTATGAACAGGTACAAGCGATACAGAAATCAGAATGATATTTCAGGTCACCGGGGAGAACTTTTTCATGCCGCTCGCATCCCCTAATAAAACTGTATATTGGGAATGCATCTGCAAGCTGTTTTCCGTGATGGATCATCAGCTTTCTTTTGGCGTGGAAAGAGATGCGGTGGTTGAGGAACTGCAGTATTATTTCGAGCAGGCGCAGGCAGCAGACCTTCCGGAGGATGAGATCGGCGGACGCAGCTCCAGGGACCAGGCGAACTGGATGATCCGCAAACTGGAGGCTTACGGCTGGATCGATATCGAGACGGACAAAAGTTATGTGCAGCGAGTGAACTTCCGTGAGTATGCGGTGCGTATCCTGCGTACGCTGCTTGAGGTTGAGGAAGGGAGAAGGGTCGAGTATCAAGGCTACATTTATACGATCTACAGTCTGGTCCGAAGTGATACACAGAGCCCTGGCATCGTACTTTTATCGATCGTGGAAAATACGGATATGCTGATCACGGGACTGAAAAACCTGAGCTCAAGCATTAAAAACTATATCGATGAACTGACAAAATACAGGACACCGGCGGAGATCATGGATGTGCTCTTCAATGATTATATGGAAAACATTGTGGACAAAGCCTATCACCGGCTGCTGACCTCGGACAATGTATCCAAGTTCCGGCCGGAGATCGTGCAGCGACTGGAAGAAAAAAGCCGGGATCCTGAGTATGTCAGGCAGGCGGCACAGGAATTGTCAGCGATCCGGGAAATACCGGAAGAGGAAGCCGCAGAGCTGGTCTATCATCTGATCCACCAGGTAGTGGATGCTTTCGGAAGCATGGATGAGATCCTGTCAGAGATAAACCATAAAAATGCTCAGTACCAGCGGGCTGCTATGAATAGGGCGAAGTTTTACCTCATCGGCGGGGAGGATATCCGGGGACAGCTGAAAGAACTGCTCTCCGGTATGAGTGAAAGGATCCTGGCGGAACAGATGGATCTTGCCGGCATATACAGGATCGAGTTCCTGGATGGGTTGATCCGGCTGTACAGTGCATCGGTACTGGATGAAAGATCCTTGTACAAACCAATCGAAGGGAAAAAGGCATTTAAGCCGGAGGCAGTTACACTGCAGGATGTGGATCCGCGCGTACGGAACGAGAAGATGCGGCGGATGATGGAGAAACTGGAAAAAGTGCTGGATCCTGTAAAAATCGAACACTATGTGGATATGGTTTTGGGAAACAGAGAGAGTGCGGCTTCTTCGGAATTCCCTCTGGATACAGACGAAGATTTTGTAAAGCTGATCTATATCCGGCTGTATGGGCAGCGTAAAAATATGCGTTATGAAATACGGTTGGGAGACGAAACGGAGAAAAACGGATACCGCTTCCGGAATTATACGATCGTGCGGAAACCACGCAGAAATAGTTGATGGAGGGTACAAGGGAAATGGATATCCTTGAAGGAATGCTGCAGCGGGATAAGTCTGAATTTACGAGGATCTGCAATCGGCTGATCAGCAATTGTTTTCTGAATAAGCGCAGCGAGAATACAAAGGGAGATTACTATTTTGTGATCAGACACAGGGACAGATTTACGCAGTATCTGTCCCTGCTTGGCTTTCGTTTGGAAATCAGCGAGCAGTATGGCGTGATCCAGCTGACCAATCCACTGAATTATAACCGGTATAATCTGAAACTGTCAGAATCGATCCTTTTGCTGATATTGCGTATTCTATATGATGAGAAGAAAAGGGAACTGTCTGTTTCGGACGAAGTGATCATAAATGTGGGGGATATCCACGAGAAATTTCTCAGTCTGAAGATCCGGGACAAAATGATCGACAGGACCAGCCTTCGCAATGCGGTAAGTACGTTTCGCCGGTTTGGCCTGCTGGAAGTTCTGGATAGGGATCTGTCTGCCGAGGATGCAAGATTGCTGATTTTTGATTCAATTCTGATGGCAGTGCGGGTGGAAGATATCAAGGCTGCTTATGACAGGCTGGAAAACTACAGGAAAGGAGGGGGCAGCGGTGAAGAGACTGACGAGAGTGAAACTGATTAACTGGCACCGGTTCAACAATGTTACCTTGGAAATCAGTAATACGACCCTTCTTTCGGGAGAGAACGGGGCAGGAAAATCAACCCTGCTGGACGCAATTCAGTTCGTTGTGACCAGCAGTGCCAGTAATTTTAATAAAGCTGCGCATGAGAATGGAAAACGCAGGCTGACCGGCTATATCCGCTGCAAGACGGGAAAGGAGGAACATCCCTATGAACGTACGGGAGAGATCAGTGCTCATGTGGCTCTGGAATTCTACGAAGAGAGACGAAAGAAGTACTTTATCGTTGGCGCGGTCGTTGATTCAGCCTCCGAAGGGCAAGAAAAGACAGCACGCTATCTGATGGATGATCGGCAATTGGAAGAAGATATGTTCTTTCAGGGGAATGTTCCCAGGTCAATCAGTCAGTTCAGGACTTACAATGCTAAAAAAATACGTCAGTGGTGCACGACGGAAAAAGAAGGACGCTCCATGGTTAAGAACAGGTTCGGCAGGCTGGAGGATAAGTTTTTCCGTCTGATCCCTAAGGCGCTTGCGTTCAGGCCGATTGACGATATTAAGGATTTCGTGTATTCGTATGTTCTGGATGAAAAAGAAGTTAATATTGATGTGCTGCGGGAAAATGTTCGTTCCTATCAGGATTTTCAGCGAACGCTTGAAAACGTCAGGACACGGATCGAGAAGCTGGAAAAAATCGTCTCTGCCCATGAAGCGGTTGAAGAGGGGCTGAAGAAGGACAGTATGTATGAGTATTTCCTGGCCAGAGCCAGGGAAGACCGGATCGCACGGGAAATTGATGATGCAAACGGTGCGGTGCAATCGGCCCGGAACCACTTGGAAGAAGAGATGGGCGCATTGCGGAATGTGCGTTCACAGCAGGAAGAAAAGCAGCAGATCCGGGATGATCTGCGTACGGAACTGGCCAGCGACAAAGATTTTATTGCAAAAACGGAGCAGGAGAAAAGAAAACGTGAACTCGAGCTTAGGAGAGAAACACTGCAGGATGAAAAGAAAGAACTGCTCAAAAGCGTACAGAAGGCCCTTCGGCAGCTGGAAAAACTGATCCGGGTCAGCGACGCGGATCCCTGCCTTGATGGTTATTTTAGAAGCCTCGAAAGTATAGCGCAAAACGAAACGGAACTGTCACTCTCTGAGGTCAGGGATCATCTGGAAAAGGCGCTTTCTTATAAAGATGAGATGCGTTCAAAGCTGTTCCTGAAACAGGCAGAACTGAAGCAGGAAGAACAGAAGCTGTCGCGGGAAAAGCAGGAAACAGAACAAAAGATAGCACTGCTTCAGAAAAAAAAGCTTTCTTATCCTGCGGAAGTTGAGCGTCTTCTGCTGGCGCTTCGCGATGATTTCACGAGGATCGGGCGCACGGGAACACCTCGTGTTCTATGTGAACTGCTGGAGATCACGGATGACGCGTGGCGGAATGCGGTGGAGGGCTATCTGAACACGCAGCGCTTTTATATTCTAACGGATCCGGGAAGCTTTGACATCGCTCTCGGGACCTATGATGCCCTGCGCCGCGATAAAAAAGCAGCCGGGGTCGGACTGATCAATACGCAGAAGCTGGATGAATACGATACAGCGCCGGAGGGAAGCCTTGCGAGTGTCGTGACATCGAAGAACAAGTATGCAAAACGATATATCAATATGGTGCTTGGAAAGGTTGCCCTCTGCAGTCATTACAGCGATCTGAAGAAACATAAGACGGGCATCACGCGGGAATGCATGAGGTATCAGAATCATGTGGCAAGCGCCATCCGTCCGGAAATCTATGAGACACCTTTCATCGGACAGAGAGCTCTGCAGGTTCAGTTGGAGCAGGCAAAAGGCAGAAGTCTTGTTCTTGCTGAAAAGATCCGGACTCTTGGAGAACGCCTTCAGGCGATGGAGGAAATCCTTGAGCCGCTGGGGACCCGCTATGACACAGATATCAAATACAGGCTGGATGTGCTGTCAAGACTCTGGCAGACGGATCTGGAAATCAGGAATTGTGAGGATAACATTGCCACACTTGAGAAGAACTCCGGCATGATTATGAAACATATGCAGCTGACTGCTCTGGATGGACTTCTGCGGGACCTGCAGGAGGAATATACGCGCCACAGCCGCAATGTCGGGACCTGGGAGGAAAAGATCCGGTCCCACCAGGAAACGGTCCGGATCAAAGAAAAGCAGAGGGAAGAACAGCATGCGGAGTGTCTGGAACTGGGGGCGAAGGCCGGAGAAGTATTAAACATATGGGACAGCGAATATGAAAAGCGGCGCCAGGAAAGAGATACGGAAGCGTTTATAGAAAACTATCAGCGTACCCGTAAAGCAAATCAGACTGTCATCGACCGCGAACAAACTTCCATGAAGGAGACCATGATGGCATATAAGACTGCCCATGATTTCGGCGCGGCAGCTTCCATGGAGGGCTACCCGGAGTTTGAGGCGGAATGGATCAAGCTTCGCGATTCAGAACTCCTCAAATATGAGGAAAAGGTAAACACCGCAAGAGAAGCGGCCGAGGAGGAGTTTCGCGAGCAGTTCCTCTCGAAACTGCAGGAAAATATGAAGATTGCGCAGAATGAGTTTAAGGAATTGAACCGGGCGCTTAAGGATATCCATTTCAGCAGTGAACGATATGAATTTCTTTTTCTTCCCAGCCGTAAATATCGCTCGTACTATGACATGATCATGGATGATTTCAACGCAGTACAGGGTGAATCTATTTTCAGCGGGATCTTCCACGAAACTCACAAGGCAGTCATTGAAGAGTTGTTTGAAAGACTCGCCCTTGACCGGGAAAATGATGAGAAAGCGCTGGATGAGTTTACGGATTATCGCACGTACATGGATTATGACATCCGCATCCTTCATAATGACGGCAGTTATTCCCTGTATTCCAAGGTATGCGAGGAAAAGAGCGGCGGGGAGACGCAGACGCCATTCTATGTGACGGTGGCTGCTTCCTTTGTACAGCTGTACCGGAACAACATCGGAGGAGAGGCGGTCGGACTGGTTATGTTTGATGAGGCTTTTAATAATATGGATGATGAGCGGATCGGCGGGGTCCTTGAATTTCTTCGCCGCCTCCCGCTGCAGATTCTGATCGCAGCGCCGCCGGACAAAATTCAGTACATCAGTCCGTATATGGATGAGACTCTGCTGATCATGACGGATGAGAAAGTCAGTTTTGCAGAGGGATACTACCGGGAAAGGAAATAAATTTGAAAGTATATGACGAACGGATCGTGAACCGTCTGCTGGATATGTACGAGAAGAGTACGCTTTCTACGGGTGAGAACCGGCGGACAGTGCACATAGACCTTAACTTTACGAAAAAAGAGATTCCGGAGTATTTTAATACCAGCTCAGCAGCCTACGAAACCGTACACAGTACACTGCATGAACTCGAGAGACAGGGGATCGTTCAGATCCTCTGGAAAGACGGGAAAACAGATCATGTCGTAGCAAAGGTCCGGCTTCTGTCCGCAGAGAAAGCTTATGCCTATGCGGGACGTACTCCAAAAGCCAGCCTGGAGAAAGCTGCGCTTTTAATCCTGCAGGAATTTCTCACTCCAGGTAAGGCAGAGGAAACACCGGTGACGGAAGCCTTTGCGAGGTATCTGTCGGATCGCATCCAGCGTCATGCAAGCGTGCGGGAGTACATGGATCTGAATGATCCTGAAGCAGCCAGGAAACTTCTTCACGCGCTGCGGTGTGTGGAGCGAAACGGTACGCCTTGTTATCTACGGGAGTTTTCGGTCCGCTGTTTTCATGATTCAAAATATTTTGAGCAGATGCAGCAGCGCATTACAGGGATTTTCCGAAAGTTTGGCAGCGGGTATGCAGATATGGATCCGCGGGAGATCCTGGCTGAGTATGGTATCTATCATACGCCTGACTATGTTTTCTTTAAGGGAAACGCAGAACTTGAGATCGGCGGGAAAGTATTGGAACTTCAGATGCTTACGCAGGGAATTGGGATCTCCGGGGATGATCTTCAGAAACTGAGAATACCGGTAAGTGAGAAAAATCAGCAGATCCGGCGCGTTATGACTATCGAGAACCTGACAGCCTTTTTCCGCTTTCAGGAAGAAGACTGCCTGGCCATTTACCTGGGTGGATATCATAACGGAGTCCGGCGGGAGCTTTTGAAAGTTATCCGGAAGCGATGGCCGCAGGCTGAATATCTGCATTTTGGCGATATAGATGCCGGAGGATTTCAGATTCTCCGCGATCTTCGTGAAAAGACAGGCATACCTTTTACACCCTGGCGCATGGACCTGAAAACGCTCAGGATGTATGAAGTTTTTGCGAGGCCGCTGACTGTTTCGGACAGAACGCGTCTTGAAGCGCTAAGAGGGACAACGGAATGGCAGGAGGTCATCCGGTATATGCTTGAGAAAAACATCAAGCTGGAACAGGAATGCATCAGCCCGCTGCGATAAACACCATTGTTTTGCCTGGCGCATATGTATCGTAAAAGGGCAGATTGTGGTACAATTATTCTACTTGTTCTTCTCCTGCCTGGAGGAGAGAACAGAAATAATAGAGTCATACCCGGCAC
>CADCOP010000317.1 GCA_902803065.1 uncultured Lachnospiraceae bacterium
CGAGGATGCCGTGAATGCTGCAAAGCTGCTTGCGGGGCAGGAGAAGATCGATCCGGAAAGGATCTTTGTGCTAGGCCACAGCCTGGGAGGAAATGCGGTTCCGGCCATCGCGCGGGAACTGGAACATGAATCGGCAGGGGTCCGCGGATTTATTATGATGGCTGCCTCACCTAGGCCGCTGGATGAGCTCATGCGGGAACAGTATGATTTCCTGTACTCACTGATGCCGGAACTGACGGAGGAGCAGCAGGCGGAAAAAGACAGTGTTTTTGAAGAACTTGACAAGCTGCAGGATCTGGATGCACTCTCTGAAGACGATACCGTCATGGGGATCTATCTGCCCTACTGGAGATGGCTGGCGGATTACGATATCCTGAAAGCTGCAGAGGAGATGACCCTGCCATGCCTCCTCCTTCAGGGGGAAGAGGACTATCAGGTGACTATGGAAGATTTTGCCCTGTGGAAAGAAGCTCTTGACGGACGGGAAAACTGGAAAATGATCTCGTATCCGGGGCTCACCCACTGCTTTACTCCGGGGCAGAAAACGGAAGGCAGCGCGGTCTATGCCCGGCAGGAAACGGTGGACGGTCAGGTTATAGAAGATATTGCTGAATTTATCAACTGAGTCGCAGGTGAGTCATGACCTGAATTGCGGAGATGGATGACATGAAAAAAGAAGAGAGAAAACTGACAGAAGCAGAAGAAAAAAGATTACAGCGCTTTCAGAAGAAGGCAGACGCGCTTGCGGATGAAGGGTACGAAAAGACAGAGAGGACCGTAGGCATCGTACAGGCGAATATCCTCGCCCTTCTTGTCATGCTCCCGTTTGCCCTGATCATTGCGGTGCCGTATGTGAGAAAGTACGGGATCCCGGTGATCAGATCTCTGAGCACGTATATGCTGTATCTGGTCCTTTTTTTCATCCTGATGCTGGTTGAACTTGTCCTGCACGAAGGCATTCACGGTCTGGTGTGGGGGCTGCTGAATAAAGAAGGTTTTTCAGCCATAGAGTTCGGAGTGATCCGTGAGTATCTGACGCCATACTGTTACTGCGGGGCGCCGCTCCTTCGGTGGCAGTACATACTTGGAAGCGTCATGCCGACCATCTTCCTTGGTTTTATTCAGGGATGGATAGCTGTCGTGACCGGCAATCTTCTGATATTTGCCCTGTCCATGGCACTGATGTTCGGCGGGGGCGGGGATTTTCTGATCATAATCCTCCTGCTTTTGTACAGGAAAAGGAAACGGACGCTGATCCTGATGGATCATCCGACACAGCTGGGATCGGTCCTGTTTGAGAAGGACTAAACAGACAGAAGGGTGAGATGATATGAACAGAGAGGACAGGCCTATCCGAAACCTTGTGTTTTACGGAGATTCCAATACCTATGGGTATGACCCCGCTGATTTTTATGAGAACAGGTATCCGGCCTGCCGGCGGTGGACAACGATCGTCTCGGAAGCTTTGCAGGACAGCTTCCGGGTGTTCGAGGAAGGCATGAATGGCAGAACGATTCCGGATATTACCCGAAGCAGGGGGTATCTGGCGCGTCTGATCGAAAAGGTGAAGGATGACGGCATTCTCTGCACGATACTGGGAACAAATGACATCCTGGCTGTCATGCACCCGGATGCTTCAACAGCGGTCAGGAAAATGGAGCAGTATATCCATTTCCTGCTGCAGTATCTGCGCCCGGAACAGATCCTGATCATAGCGCCTCCACCTTCCGGAAAGGAGGACTCCGCAGACCCGTTCTGGCGGGCAGCTTTCAGTGAAAGCCTGAAGATGAACAGAGGTTTCCGGCTGCTGGCAGCAGAGTACGGCGCGCATTTCGCGGATGCTGCGGAGTGGGACATCAGCCTCTCGTATGACCTTGTACACTTTTCAGAGGCAGGCCACCAGATATTTGCCAGGGAAATGATCAGCCTGATCCGCACGCTGTGACCGGCGGGAAAGTTTGCCTGCGATGAAGAATAAAGCCTCCGGGTTGATGAGGAAAAAAAGATGTCGTATGTAAGCTATGAGACGAAGGGAAAAAGCGAACTGCGCGGCCAGGTGCGTATTTTCTGTGAGATCCGGCGGGAGGAATACGACCGTTTTTACCGCGATGTGCGGGATGACCTGTTTGAGGCTGCCGACTGTGCCGTGTTCTCGCTGAATTCGTATGCACCGATCGAAGATATGCAGCTTTTCCGGCAGGAACTGTCCAAAATGGATCTGATCGTGATCGTTGTCGCGCAAAACACTCTGAAAACGGAAGATCCGGTCCTGGAAGCATGCATCGGGTGCGCCGCGACGTTTCATATACCGGTGCTTCCTCTGGTCACAAAACGTGCCGCGGAGGATGTAAGCTGCATGGAATTATACCACAGGAAATTCGGCTACTCCCAGTACCTGATCCTGGCATCGGAGGACGGCGGCCGGTTTGCGAACCAATCCGGAAAAGAGGCGGCCGCTGCTGCTTATGAGGAGTATATTTACCGTCTGAAGGTCTATCTGGATTCGACCATTGCTTCCGCCGAGCTTACAGACCGTATACGGAAGAATTTCAGGTCGGTCATTTTTATCAGCTACCGGAGAAAAGACCAGTATCTGATTCCTGACCTGAAAAACTGTATCTACAGTGATCCCGCTCTGGCTGACACCGCGTGCTGGTATGATGAATTCCTGACACCCGGCGAGAATTTCAACGAAACGATCATGACGGCACTGGAGCGGAGCGACGTCTTTCTTCTGATGATCACCCCGGCCATGCTGGAGGATCAGAATTATGTGATCACGACAGAATATCCCGCCGCTCTGGAGCTGGGAAAACCTGTCGTCTCTGTCGAGGTGGAAGAAACGAATCACCGGAGACTGGCAGAAGTCTTTGACGCAGATGCCGCGGATACGATCCGGCTGATCCTTACAAAAAAGAAGGACAAGGCAGAGAAAAACGCCTATTTGCCGGACGGGGTGCCGGATGGGTCAGCCGGGGTGCTCTGCGCCCGCCTGAAGGAGCTGTTATCAGATAAACTCGGGCAGGCCGGGGAGCCGGAATATGAGTATCTTCTGGGAATGGCCTACTGCTACGGGGTCGATGTGATCCGTGACAGTGCAAGGGCTGAGCAGCTGCTTGCAAAGGCCGCGAAGGCTGAATACATGCCTGCCCTCAGGCAGCTTGTGAAAATGAACCCGGAATGGTACGCGGACCTTCGCGATAGCCTGATGAAGCAGTACACGGCGGCGCCTTCCCCCGAAAATGCTCTCATGGTCTTGGAGGCCGGCTTTGAGTATGCCAGATTCAGGGCTCTTTGCGTGAGTGAGCCGCCGATGGTGAAGATCAGGCGTTTTCATGACCTGATCAAGTTTGCGGAGCAGTATTCCGGGCACAGGGACATACGGCGCACCATTCTCGATTCCGCGGTAAAGGCAGCTGAGCTGTACATCCGCGAAGGTATGGCGGATGAATGCGCAGAGCTGTGCGGGAAGTATTTCGCGATGGCTGAGCAGGATGCGCTGGCGGAGGATACGCCCGCGATCTCCCGGCTTGCAGGATGGTACCGTACAGCCGGTGAAAATGCTCTTTCATGCCGTGATATGGATCGTGCTGCCAGATACTGGCAGAAAGCGGAGGAAACACTTGGGAGCATTCCCGGGGAATGCCGCGAGCCACGATTCCGGCTGGAGAAGGGTCTGACATATCTGCTGGGGGAGCTCATCCGGATCAAAAGCAATACAGACCGGCGGACCCGCTTCTTTTCGGCTTTTGAGAGCGCCGAAAAACTGGGGGAACTTCTTACGGCTTCCTCCGATGATTATGAATACAGGCTGTTCGTCCTGAAATGCAAAGGAATGTCGCTGCATTACCGGTCTGAGTACCCGGGGCGGACCGGTACGGAAGAAGGCCGGACGAACTACTTTAACCGGGAGGCGGACGTGAGGTTTTTCCAGTCGCAGAAAAATGATTTTCTGAAGATCCTCACCGGTATTCCCGGCTCCGGCCATCCCGTGGAATGCTGTAATATTCACAGGCTTCTCGGAGATAAGTACATGCTCATTCTGGAGAATGACAGGGCAGAGGAGGAATACCTGGAACAATACAGTTCAGCTCTGCAGGCAGTTCGTGATACGCAGGGGTCAAATGAATCCTTCCGGCATCTGCTGGATGCATGCAGCCGGCTGATCCGTGTCAGTGTCGCCGCGGATGACCGGGGGAAAGAAGAGGAATATGCAGGCCGCTGCCTTGAGGCGGCAGCTCTGATGATTATCAGAGGGAAAGAAGCTGCCGCGGGAATGGATCTTTTATCCCATCTGAAGGATCCGGAGAGATACATCAGCAGGGCTGAGGGCTTTGATGCTACGCCTGTGCTGTCGTATCTGGCAGATAGAGACGGGTACTGGTATTCCCGCATCTGCGATCATTACCGTGTGAAATATGAAAAAACAAAATCGGGCGAAGATGGCATGAAGCTGCTGGAAGCGGCCGGAAAAGCGGCCCGCTATCGGATAATTCACCGCGCGAAAAACACGGCGGACGTCAGGGGTGCGTACCGGGACCTGCTGCAGGCGGCAAAAGAGCTGCGCGGGACATGCGGCCGAAAGGCTGAGTACCTGATGGTTAAAGCCCGGCTTGGACTCGTGGAATGCGATCTAAGGGACGGGCATCTGAACCAGGCATACCTTGCGTGCAGGGCATTTCTGGGCGGGCAGAGCGCGAAAGCGCCTGCGGGCGGAGAGGAAGATACGGCAGCCTGGGCCTGGACCGGTTTTCTGTCCGGCATGATTGCCATGCGCCGCGGAAATAAGGAGCCGCTGCGAAGCTTCTGTGAGGCAGCGATCCCTGCACTGGAAGCACTGCCCGGGGATACATCGGCGCACGGAGAAGGCTCAGAGATGGAGATCGAAGAGAGACGCTGCCTGGCAGCTGTGTGCCTCCTGAGGGGAGATATTGCCGCCGCGGAAGGAAAGATGGAGGAGGCAGCGGGGTATTACACCCGCGCCTGCGATGCGGTCCGAGGCCAGATCATCCGGTATGACAGGGAGGAAGACCGGCTGGTAATGGCAGACGCTTTTATCCGCAGAGCCATGGTCGGGAAAGATCCTGACAGCAGGCTCGAAATGTGCCATTTCGGCCAGAGAGCGATCATAAATGACGCTGCGCTGCCATTCCTGATCCGGAAGACCGTCATCACCGGGCTCATATGTGAAGCCCATGGAGAGGTCCACAGCATCCTTGCCTTTGATCTCAGGATCGCCAACATGGTCGCCTTTGCCGAATGGCTGACCGGCTATACCGGAGGATCATTCGAAGCGCGCAAGCTCCTCTATGACGCGTATGCAACCGCTGTGCATTATTCAGAGCTGACCCGCCGGGACAGGAGTATTTTCAAATACTCCGAAAAACAGAAGAAAGCGGGAAGGAAACTGGCCTGGCAGCATCCGTGGATGCAGTCCCTCAGGGAAAGAGAGGGAGTACGGAGCTACGCGGCTGAAATGATCAGTTTTATCTGACTCACATTGCGGGATAAACGAAACTATGAAAGCATACTATCATCTTCCGGGTCTGTTTGAGTTTTATGAGCTGTACCGCCTGTTTCTGCCGTTGTTTCGCAGCCACAGGGAATACTTTTATGACTGGTGTGAGATCGGTTCCATTTACGGCGCGCCCGCTGACTGCATCTGGGGCGGAGGACGCGTCGGATCTGCTGAATCCGACATGGTTCAGGCGGAGAATGTGGCAGCGCTGATGAGGGAATATTCACTTTCCGCCTGCCTCACTTTCAGCAATTCCCTGCTGAGGGAGGAGCATCTGTCCGATAAAAAATGCAATGCTCTGTGCAGGCTGTTCGAACATAACGGGCAGGTGAAAAACGGCGTGATCATCAGTTCGGATCTGCTGCTTGAGTATCTTCGGAAGGCTTATCCGGGACTGTATTTTGTTTCTTCAACGACAAAAGTACTGACAGATTTCGGGCTGTTTGAAGGTGAGCTGAGCCGTGAGGAGTTCCTGTATGTGGTGCCGGATTTCAGGTTGAATAAAGCCTTTGGCAGATTAGATGCGCTGCCGGAGACGCATAAGCAGAAGGTAGAATTTCTGTGCAATGAATGCTGCTCCTTCAGCTGCCCTGAAAGGAAAGAATGCTACGAGAACGTCAGCCGGAAAAATCTGGGCGAGGACTGTCCGGATCACATCTGCGCGTCCCCTCAGGCGCAGAGGGGCTACCGGTTTTCTGACGCGATGAACAATCCCGGCTTTATCGGGATCGAAGACATCACGCAGCTTTATCTTCCGGGCGGATTTTCCCATTTTAAGATTGAGGGGCGAGGCCTGGGCAGCGCCATCGTTCTTGAATTTCTGCTTTACTATATGACAAAACCGGAGCATCAGCTGAAGGTCCGTGAAGAGATCTACCTGGACAGCATGCTGGACCTGTTCTGAAAAATGAATTACTATGCTTGATTTGCACATTTTTATACAACCCAAAGGGAGTTTCTGCTATAATGGGAAGCGTAACGCGATTCCCGGTAGAGATCCCGCAGATGGTCGCATCTTTTATTGCGAACGGAAAGATGGAAACGGAGTTTATTCCTGTTGAGAGCGAGCATTCCGCCA